>JAPHRL010000106.1 GCA_026195755.1 Kangiella sp.
AAGCGAGCAGGATGAATGGTTGTATGAAGATGGTTTAACAGACTATTTATTAGAGCAGGCAGGTGGTTTTGAAAGGTTACCTGAAGCGCCCTTTACCGGTTCTTTGCAAGGTGAATCAGAAGCCGTCGACTGGGCATTCATGTGGTTGCCTGACGGTGGTGAATGTCTCGCAGAAAGTTACGTCAACCTGATTCCAACGCCGCAGGGTGGCACACACGTCAATGGTTTGCGTAACGGCTTATTGGAGGCCATGCGCGAGTTTTGTGAGTTCCGGAACTTACTACCGCGTGGCGTCAAGTTAAGCGCGGAAGATGTCTGGGACCGTATTAGTTATGTATTGTCGGTCAAACTGGATGATCCACAATTTTCTGGCCAGACTAAAGAGCGCTTATCATCGCGCCAGTGCGCTACCTTTGTTGCGGGTGTGGTTAAAGATGCCTTTAGCCTGTGGCTCAATCAGAACCCGGTGATTGGCGATGCACTTGCCGAGCGAGCGATCAGCAATGCACACAAGCGGATGCGCGCGAGTAAGAAAATTGTGCGTAAAAAAGTCACACAAGGTCCTGCACTGCCGGGCAAGTTAGCCGATTGCGCTGGTACCGATGCCATGAGCAGTGAGCTGTTTCTGGTAGAGGGTGACTCGGCGGGCGGTTCAGCCAAGCAAGCACGTGATAAAGAGTATCAGGCAATTATGCCATTACGCGGCAAAATCCTGAATACCTGGGAAGTTGACTCTAATCAAATTCTGGCCTCGCAAGAAGTGCACGACATTTCGGTAGCAATTGGTTTAGACCCAAGTTCTGATGATTTAAGCAAACTCAGGTATGGCAAAGTCTGTATTTTAGCGGACGCTGACTCCGATGGTCTGCATATCGCCACTTTGCTGTGTGCTCTGTTTGTTCGTCATTTCAGGCCATTAGTGCGTGCTGGCCATGTGTTTGTCGCCATGCCGCCGTTGTATCGTATTGATGTGGGCAAAGAAGTTTTTTATGCCCTGGATGAAGATGAAAAGCAGGGCTTATTGGATCGCATTAAAGCAGAGAACAAGCGTGGCAAAATTCAGGTTCAGCGCTTTAAAGGCTTGGGTGAAATGAACCCTAAGCAATTGCGTGAAACTACTATGGCCCGCGAAACTCGCCGTTTGGTGCAGTTAACCTTAGGTGGTGATGGTGAGGCCGAGCATATTATGGATATGTTGTTGTCGAAAAAACGTGCTTCTGACCGTAAAGAATGGTTGGAGCTGAAAGGCAATAAAGCAGAAATTTAAAACGAGAAGTGAACTGTCGTGGAAGAAATGAATTACGAAGGTATTGAGAAAAGGTCGCTGGCGGAATTTACCGAACAGGCTTATTTGAATTACTCCATGTATGTGATCATGGATCGTGCCTTGCCGCATATCGGCGATGGCTTGAAACCCGTCCAGCGTCGTATTGTTTATGCGATGAGCGAGCTGGGCTTAAAGGCAACAGCAAAATATAAAAAGTCCGCGCGTACTGTTGGTGACGTGTTAGGTAAGTTTCACCCGCATGGTGATTCGGCCTGTTATGAGGCCATGGTCTTGATGGCACAACCGTTCTCGTACCGTTACCCATTGGTAGATGGCCAAGGTAACTGGGGTGCTCCAGATGATCCTAAGTCTTTCGCGGCCATGCGTTACACGGAATCGCGTTTGGCCGCTTATGCTGAACTATTACTCAGTGAGCTGGGACAAGGGACGGTTAATTGGACGGCTAATTTTGACGGCACGATGGATGAGCCGGAAGTGTTGCCTGCGCGTATCCCGAACCTTCTGCTTAATGGTACCACCGGTATTGCGGTTGGCATGGCTACGGACATTCCGCCACACAATTTAGCAGAGGTGGGCAAAGCGTGTGTTCATCTATTGGAAAATCCTAAAGCTGAGTTGCCAGACTTATTAGAGTTTATACAAGGGCCAGACTTCCCGACTGATGCAGAAATTATTACGCCAAGGTCTGAAATACTTGAGCTGTATGAAAAAGGGCGTGGCTCGATTCGGATGCGAGCACGCTTTGAGAAAGAAGAGGGTGATATTGTTATTACCTCGCTGCCACATCAGGCGTCTGGGTCTAAAATTCTTGAACAAATTGCTGCCCAAATGCAGGCCAAGAAATTGCCGATGGTTAGCGATTTACGTGACGAGTCTGATCACGAAAACCCGACTCGTTTGGTGATAGAGCCTCGTTCCAACCGAGTTGATGTGGAAGAGTTGATGCGTCACCTGTTTGCAACGACCGATCTGGAGCGTACCTATCGCGTTAACATGAACATGATTGGTATCGACGGCAGGCCACAAGTGAAAAACCTGCGTGTGATGCTGAAGGAGTGGCTTGAGTTCCGCCACGAAACAGTTCGCCGTCGTTTGCAGCATCGCTTAGATAAAGTGATGGACCGGTTGCATATCTTGGATGGCTTGTTGATTGCTTATCTGAATATCGATGAAGTGATTCATATTATTCGAACTGAAGATAAACCCAAGCTGAAATTGATGGAGCGTTTTGATTTATCGGATCGTCAAGCAGAGTCCATTCTTGAGTTGAAGTTACGCCATTTGGCAAAGCTTGAAGAGATGAAAATCAAAGGCGAGCAGTCTGAGCTTGAAGATGAAGCGGATTGGTTACAGCTAACGCTTGGCTCAAAGCAACGCATGAAAACTTTGATCAAGAAAGAAATTGAAGAAGTGATCGAACAATATGGTGATGAGCGTCGCTCACCGATTGTTGAACGAAAAGAGGCCAAAGCTTTATCTGAAACAGAATTGCTACCGACTGAACCGGTGACTGTGATTCTTTCTGAGAAGGGTTGGGTACGTTGTGCTAAAGGTCATGATGTTGATGCTGTAGGCATGAATTATCGCTCCGGCGACAAGTATCTCGACTCAGCACAAGGCAAAAGTAATCAATATGCAGTGTTCCTTGATTCAACTGGAAGAACTTTCTCATTGTTAGCCAATACCTTGCCATCTGCACGAGGATTGGGAGAACCAGTCACTGGTCGGGTAAATCCTATTGCTGGCGCTGAGTTTATGGCGACAATGATGGGTGAGGATGATGATAAATTTTTATTTGCGACTGATGCCGGTTATGGTTTCGTGGCCAAGTTCAGTGACTTGGTGACCAAGACTCGAAACGTTAAAGCTTTCTTGAATCTTCCTTCAGGCTCTAAGGTCGTTAAACCTTGCAGCGTCAAAGACCCAGTGAGTCAGTTCTGTGTTGCTGTATCTAATGAGGGTCGAATGTTGGTCTTCCCATTGGCGGATCTGCCGGAGCTGGCAAAGGGAAAAGGCAATAAAATCATCAGCATTCCAACGGCTAAACTTAAATTACGTGAAGAGTTTATGATTGCAGTCACTGCAATTGGCGAAGACGATAGCCTTGTAATTCATTCTGGGAAACGTCATTTAACCTTGAAACCTAAGGATCTAGAGCATTACCGTGGAGAGCGTGGTCGTCGGGGTCATAAACTACCGCGTGGTTTCCAACGTGTGGAAAACATTGAAGTTGAGCCCAAAAGCTAAGCTGTTACTGGATGAGAAATGAACAAAGGCCATCTTATGATGGCCTTATGTTTTTGATGAAAGTGGGGACTATTAAATTCAGGCTCCTAACAGGAAGCGCACTTGGCGCTCTATCCCAGTGCGTTGATGAGCTTCGACATCTGGAACGCGGGTTAGTTTAACTTCACCAGCGGTTTCTATGTCCAACTCAATAGGTTCCTCCCCTTCGATTATTGACTGATGTTTTATATCAGACTCGAGCCAGATACCAGGCTCAATAATTTCAAAAAAGGTCTGGTAGATATCGCGTTCAAAACTAAGGTTATGGATTAATATCGTTGGCTCAAGTTTGAGTTGTCGCATTGCTTTGAATAGTACTTGTAATTGCGTAATAAGACTCGGTTCTACTACCTCACAATCTTTACCTAACATTAACAATGATTGCTTAAAGCTCAAAAAATAAACCTCATTTTTGGGTAGCCAGCGATTGAATAGTCTCAATAACTGATGAGTATCTTGCTTATCAAGGCGCTCCCAGTTAGCTTTTATAACAAACCAGCTGCTATTTCCTTGATAGTGTTTTTTACCATTGCTATGTTTGAGGAGTTGCCTTAGTAATTGACTCTGACTCAGTGACTCTATATTGATTGAAGAGGGTGCATCTGGTTG
>JAPHRL010000217.1 GCA_026195755.1 Kangiella sp.
ATTTATAAATCAAGCGCTTAGCCGTCATTTTAGCCAAGCGGACTAGTCTATGACTTAGGTTGTCAATATTATGTGGATAAGTAGGGTCTTTAAAGGGGCTAGAGTCAACTTCTAGAATGAAAGGGGTTGGGACTTATTAAATATTGGAAGCGTGGATATGGTGTGTTTGCTGAATATAACTTCTCATATCAAAGCCCATAGCACCGTCTGCCAGTGGACGCTTGATGGCGTAGCGCATTCCTGATTTATCAGAAGGAGATTTGCTTAGGTCAATGATCAGTGACTTGCGTAGCTTGCCTTCGGAGTCGCGAACCAGCTCAACTTTAGGTTTCAGCTTTTTCTCAGGATGAGTAGAAATCACAATACCTACTTCGCCATTGCTCATTTCGACTAAAGTTCCCGGCGGATATATGCCCAGCATGCGAATAAAGGCTTCGACCAATTCGCCATCGAATTGCTTATTACGTTGATTGAATAACTCTTTAAGTGAGTCGCGAGCAGAGCGGCTACGGCTGTAACAGGTATCGCTGGTCATGGTGTCATAAGCATCAACAATACTGATGATGCGGCAATGTAGGCTGATTTGCTCAGGTTGCAACTTAGGATAGCCAGTGCCATCGAGGTGAGCGTGATGATTCTTAATCACATCTTTAACCGTGTGGTTAATGGTTGGATCTGAATTAACCAGCTCATAACCAAGGATGGTGTGTTTATGCATGACTCGCATTTCGATATCACTCAAAAGCCCGGGCTTATCAAGAATATCTTCAGGGATTTGTGTTTTTCCCAGATCATGCAACATGCCACACAAACCTAACAGCTCCAGTTGCTGCTCATCTAATTTAAGGTACTTTCCTAGTGCGATGGCCATGATGGCAACTCGGACGCTATGTTCGGCGGTAAACTGACTTTTATCTTTGATGCGCGTTAACCAGAACAAAGCATTGGCATTCGACATAATACTGATCATGCAACTCTGCATGACCCGGCGGGTATGTGAAATGTCTATCTTCATGCCCATTTTTGCCAGTTCGAATAAACTAATAGCTTCTTCTCGCGCTGCTTCATAAGTGCCTTGAGCGCGTTTTAGCTCATGATGTAATGGGGTGTTTTCTGGAAGTGGGGCAGTTTTAGCCTTGGCCTTGAGCTTATCTTTCTGCAATGACCAGAACTGCTCATCAACTTCGATATAGACGTATTTGCAGTATTCTTGAAGGGTTTTGAGTTCGAGTTCGCGTTTGATGATTAACTTTTGGAACATCAATGGCACATCAAGCCAAGGCCGGTCGAGTTCTACGACATACATGCCTAGCTGTAAGGATTCAGCCGGAATTTTAACTTTGAGCGACATAATTGCCCTGTGATGCGAGTCTAACCCCAAACGAGAACCAAAAGGCCCGTAATTAGTCAACTCTATCACAATTATTTAAAAGATCTATAGATTTTGTATAAAAGACTGACAGTTTTACATCTTGATAGTTTTTAGGTATCAACTTCTGAAGTTTGATAGCTTTTAGGGTTTTAGTACATGGTGTCATTTGACGATGGTGGTTACATTTTTATCGTTGCTTCAAGCGACCAATGCTGGTAATTTCCGCATCACAAACCAACTTATACAAAGACAAACAATATGCAGGCGAGGGTTAACGCTTTAGTTCACAACCAATGGTTCGAGCGGATTATTATTTCGGTGATTGTGCTAAGCGGTATTTTGATCGGTGTCGAAACCAGTCAAAACCTTTCGCAAAGACAGCACCATTGGATTGAAGTTGCTCATGCAATCATCCTCGGTATTTTCGTCATTGAGGTCATTTTAAAGCTCTATGCATGCGCGCCAGATGTAAAAAAATACTTTAAGGATGGATGGAATGTCTTTGATTTCTCGATAGTTGTCGTCGCTTTAATTCCTTTTACAGGCCAGTTCGCGGTCATTGGTCGTTTGCTGCGATTGTTGCGTGTTGCTCGCCTGATTTCAGTCTTGCCGGAACTCCGTCTTATCGTAACCACCTTAATCAAAACCATTCCTTCCATGTTCCATGTGGTGGTTCTGATGCTGGTATTGTTTTATATCTATGCGGTCGCGGGCTTTAATCTATTCCATGAAAGCAATCCGCAATATTGGGGCGATCTGGGCACTTCAATGTTGACCCTGTTCCGTATTGTCACACTGGAAAGCTGGACGCAGATTATGTACATCGATCTAGAGGTACATGATTGGGCCTGGATATTTTATGTCAGCTTTATCGTTATCGGAACCTTTATCATCATAAACCTGTTTATTGCTCTGGTATTGAACAATCTGGACGAAGTGAAAGAACAAAAGAAAGCGCTGGAACGTACTCAAAATACCGAAGCTCATATTTTAAACAATATCGTTCTCATCCGTAAGCAACTGCAAGAAATCGAAAAGGAAATGCACGAAAAACAATAACTTAGGCAGGATACGTTTTGATACTGGCAACTCATAACAAAATCGAGGATAATTGCGCCCACTTTCGTTCTGGGAAGCTGGTTCTACGGAAACAGTCTCCCGTATCAGCTGTCCCAGAAAGCCGTTGTTGTGGAGATCTTAATCGTGTCAACAGATTACGCCAAGCTAGTCGATTCTTTAACGCCTGACATCGTCGAACGTTTCACTGAAGCGGTCGAAACGGGTAAGTGGCCGGATGGAAGTGCTTTGACCGAATCACAACGCGACAATTGCATGCAGGCGATTATGTTGTACAACGCACGACACAATAGCAGCGACGAGCCGTTCACCATTTCAGCGCAAGGTGAAATTCAGACCGGCAAAAAAATGCGTAGCGACTTTGAAGGCCAGTCGAGCAATGACCGACTTCGCCAGCAAGGCCACACCATTGACTTGAAAACAATCGACAATACTGACGAATAACAATCCATTCCAGTCAGCTATATCTAAAAAATTCAGCAAAATAGGGTAGTTATGCTTAAAACGATTATTCGAAAAGAACATAAGAATAAGTGGGAAAAACGAGCCCCGTTAACACCAAAGGCGGTTAAGACCTTAACCGAACAAGGCCTTACCATCGAACTAGAACCCTGCGATATCCGCATTTTCCCTGACCAAGATTACCAAGCCGCTGGTGCCATTTATCCTTCCTCTCCAGACCAAGCAGAATTTGTTTTAGGCATTAAAGAACCACCGGTTGACTCTATCAAACACGGCCAGGTGCACTTAGCCTTTTCGCACACCATCAAGGGCCAGGAATACAACATGCCTTTGTTGCAGAAATTCCTCGATGAAGAAGCAACGCTGTTGGATTACGAACCGATTGTCGATCCTGCAACCGGCCAAAGAACCATCGCCTTCGGTCGCTATGCCGGTATCGCTGGCGCAGTCGATAGTTTTGCTGTGCTTGGCGAAAAGCTGGCGCAAAAAGAATTAGCCACGCCATTATCAGAACTGAAAATGACCCACACCTACGGCACGGTTGAAAACCTCAAGCAATCGCTTGAGCAATTTGATTTATCACAAGGCGAACCGATCCGCGCGCTAGTAGTCGGTACCGGTAAAGTTGGCAAAGGCTCAATCGAAGTCTGCGAATGGTTAGGACTGCCGAAAGTCAGTGCCAAAGATTTCCTGGCCGGTAACTTGCCGGAAGGAAGCTTCTACGCCGTATTGAGCAGTCGCCACATCAACCGCCGTAAAGACGGTGGTGAATTCAGCATGAAAGAATTCGTCGCAAAAGGCAGTGAGCTATACGAAAGCAGCTTCGATCAAGTGCTCGGCAAATTCAATATTCTGTTGCAAACCCCATACTGGGAAGAGATGTACCCGAAACACCTGACTAAAGAACGCATGCAGCAAAACAAAGACAAACTGCCACTAGTCATCGGCGACATCAGCTGCGACATCAACGGCAGCCTCGAATGCACAACCAAAGCATCCGACAGCGACAACCCAGCCTTCACCTACAACGTCGACACAGGCGAAAGCCAAGACGGCATCAGCTGGAACGGCGTCACCGTCATGTCCATCGACAACCTGCCATGCGAATTGCCAATCGACGCCTCCAACGACTTCTCCAAAGCATTAACCACCTACGCACCGCAAATCATGACAATGGACTTAAGCAAACCATTCGCAGAATGCGGCTTGCCAAAAGACCTCGCCGACGCCGTCATAGTCTACAAAGGTCAATTAACACCAAACTACGAATACCTGAAAGAGTACTTGTCCTAGCTTGTCATCCTGAACTAGATTCAGGATCTGCTCTTAGGTGGTAGGGGCGGGCCAATGTGCCCGCCCTTTGCTTCAGTTCATTATTTTGCTGAATTTTTCGCCCCTCGGCGAGTTACTTTTCTTGCGTGGTCAAGAAAAGTAACCAAAAGAAGACCACCCCGTGATTGAGGTTTCGCTTTGCTCAACTCCCTTCG
>JAPHRL010000100.1 GCA_026195755.1 Kangiella sp.
TTATGAATGAGTTTCGATTAATTATTGGCAGTTTACGATAAGTCGACCATGATGTTTTTTATCGATCAGCTCATCAAAATATGGAGAGACATCTTCCAGCGCGATTTCTTTGCTGACAATTTTTTCAAAATCCGGCAATGGCAACTCTCTACCAAACTGATGCCAGATTTTAGTGCGCAACGGCATCGGACAATTGGTCGAACTGATGCCGAGCAAGCTCACCCCGCGCAAAATAAAGGGGAACACTTTTGCTTCCAAATCAGGACTTTGTGCCAAACCGATTGACGCCACATTACCCCATAACTGAGTGTGGGCGATGATTTTGCTTAAGGTTTTACCACCAATGTTGTCTATTGCGCCACCGAACAAGGCTTTGCCCAATGGTTTATCGCTCATGCCAAGCTCATCTTCACTGACTACTTTCTGTGCGCCCAACTCATATAGATAGTCATGCATGCTTTTTCGGCTGGTCAGCGCAATCACTTCATAGCCTAATTTGCTCAGCAAGTTAACCGCGATACTGCCGACACCACCACTGGCACCCGTCACTACGATAGGCCCCATATCAGGCTTCTGATCATTGACCTGCATCCGATAAGTGGCCAATGCTGCGGTAAATCCGGCTGTACCAATGATCATCGCCTGGCGTGCATCATACCTTTCGGGGATTTTAATAACCCACTCAGATTTCACACGTGCATATTGCGCCAGACCGCCATCAAACTGCTCGCCAATACCGCAGCCATTGACCAGCACTTTATCCCCCGCCTGATAGGCTTCATTATCCGACTCGACAATCACACCGGCCAAATCAATACCGGCATTAAGCGGAAACTGCTTCATAATTTTGCCGCGGCCTGATGCCGCCAAGGCATCTTTGTAATTGATACTGGAATAGTCGACCCGGATCAGCACATCGCCAGCTGTCAGTTCATCGGTTTCCATCTGTACCAGTTGATGATTAACCTTGGACTCTTTTCCTTCATTCTCAAAGACGCGACAGGCAAGAAATGACACAGTGACTCCTTATTGATTATGATTGGTAATAATGTTCCGAAAAGTGATATTAATTCGTGGTTCAGTAATGGCAGGCTCTTTCGGCACCTGATGCAGCCAACACTGCTGAGTATCTCCACGCATGACCAATAGACTACCAGAACTTAACGTCAGTTTGTGACGTAAATGTTTGTGTTTTTTATGCTTGAGCTGAAAGCTCCTGGGCGCCCCTAAACTCAGCGACGCAATAATTGGGCGTGCTCCCAGCTCCGGCTCGTCATCACTGTGCCAGGCGACACTGTCTTTTCCATCGCGATAGAGGTTAAATAAGGCGCTGTTAAATTGAGTATGACAGGCAACTTCTATTTGTTTTTTTAATGCCAGTAGTCTCTCACTCCATGCCACAGGATGATGCACCACCCCAGAATAGCTATAGTTGGCCCCTTTATCGCCGTACCAGGCGGTCAATCTTGGCACTAACCGCTCAACGCCCGCAATTCGAATGGTTTCCGTGTGCCAGGCAACGGTTTTGTGTAATTGCTGCAACAGGTCATGCGCCTGCTCTGAGGTCAGGAGCTGGGGAAAAAGTTCCAACTCCGCATCTTCAAGCTGGATATTTTCCAAAGACTGACCAAAGCACAAACTGGATTGTTGCATCTATATCACCCACCAACTGTATAATTTTTAATCAAATTTAAGCTAAAAAGGCCATTTCCCCTTGCTTTCAGGTGACTCCTAGCTAAACTAACGTGATCGTTTTATCGCTGATACCAGCGAAGAACATATAAAACTATAAATTTCGACAACATTAAGTTCAAATCCATTTTTTATAGGAGTCCGCCGACAATGACGGCCGAAACAAACCCAACACCTAAAGATCAGGGCACCTTTCTGGGACATCCCAAGGGCTTGGTTATTCTATTCTTCACAGAAATGTGGGAACGCTTCTCTTACTACGGGATGCGTGGTCTATTAATTATCTACCTAACCCAGCACTTCTTATTCTCTGATGAGAAGTCTACTATTCTGTATGGTGCTTACACTGCACTAGTATATGTCATGACCATTATTGGTGGCTCATTAGCAGACAAATATCTCGGAACCAGAAAAGCGGTTACTTTTGGGGCTATATTACTCGTTATCGGTCACATAGGTATGGCCTTTGAAGGCAGTGGCTCCAAACAGTTGATGAGTCACTCTGGTAACGAGTACCAAATTACGCTTGACGGGCGTGGTGGTGATGCTCGCCAGATTCTAAAAACAGATGGCGGTCAGACATACATCAACTTCGGTAATCAAACGTTAGAAGTAAAAAATGCAGCTGCATTGGGCTTACCATCTGAGATCAGTGGCTTTGATTACGAGATTGAAGGTGGGCCGGAAGAGTTACAAGAAGAAAATAAAAGCGTTCAAATTCTTACTTATAACGGTCAGGAGTACCACTGGGTTGAGCAAGGTACAGGCGAAGATAAAGTCACTACATTGGAGAAAGACGGTATAAAAGGCAATGTGACCGTCAGTCAAAACAGAGCAATGACCTTCGGTGTTAATCCTACGCTTTACTTAACAACCTCATTTAAATTGGGACCCAGCTTCCCAAGTAAAATTGACGGATTTGATTATGAAGTAATCTCAAGTAACGTTAATGGTCAAACAGAAACAAAACAAATTAAGTACCAAGGAAAAGAATATACCTTAGTTAAAACGGGTAATGGCGAAGAAGCTGACTATATCCTCCGTGGTGCTGAAGGTGAGTCTGGAATTGAAATAAAAGCACCGTTGGATATCCAAATTTCTTCTGCCCAGAATTTAGGGCTGTCAAAAGTTATTGAAGGCGATGAGTATCAAACCCGTATTGTTAAACAGGAACTATTCGTCAATATTCTTTATCTTTCTTTAGCACTGATTATTGCTGGCGTGGGTTTCCTGAAAGCCAACATTTCAACTATCGTAGGTTCACTATACGGTTTTGGCGATACACGACGCGATTCAGGCTTCACACTGTTCTATATGGGCATCAACCTCGGTTCACTACTATCCTCATTAACGTGCGGTATTATTGGTATTGTATGGGGCTGGGCTTATGGTTTCGGTCTTGCAGGTATCGGTATGACACTCGGCCTGATAACTTTCATTTGGAAAAGTGATTGGCTGGAAGGTAAAGCCGAACCGCCAAGTCCTGCCAAGTTAAAAGAAAAGGCTTTTGCATTTATCAATTATGAGTGGATGTGTTATTTGATTGGTGTCGGGATTGTCGCTATCTCCATGTTCTTTGTCATGAACGCAGAAATCATGGGTGATGTCTTCGGTGTTATCGGAGTGGTGATGCTAACCATACTGATAGGCTATGCCATCATTAAGCTAAAAG
The DNA here is from genome assembly GCA_026195755.1 of Kangiella sp. GTDB lineage: Bacteria > Pseudomonadota > Gammaproteobacteria > Enterobacterales > Kangiellaceae > Kangiella. The sequence continues at coordinate 3,365 of JAPHRL010000100.1, forward strand.
GTGCTGAGCGTCACCGGATGTTTGCGGCGATCTATTTTATCCTTGCTCAGATCCCTTTCTGGGCTTTATTCGAACAAGCAGGCTCCTCGTTAAACTTATTCACTGATCGCTTAGTGGATAGAAGCATGGCGGGTTGGGTTGTTCCAGCACCAGTATTCCAGTCTCTAAATGCTGCCTACATTATCATTTTCGCTCCAATCCTTGCTTGGCTATGGAGCTACCTGGCTAAGAAAAAACTCAATCCACCTACACCGGTTAAATTCGCATTAGGCGTCTTCCTGTGTGGCTTTGGTTTCTTAGCACTTGTTGGTGGTGTAGAAGCATCAGGTGAAGTAGGACTAACTGCGGTTTACTTCATATTCCTGATTTACTTATTACATACGTTGGGTGAACTGATGGTTTCTCCGGTTGGCTTATCTGCTGTTACTAAACTTGCACCAGTGCAAGCTGTAGGTATGACCATGGGTGCCTGGTTCCTGTATAGCGGCCTTTCAAACTTCCTGGCTGGCGTTATCGCTAAGACGACAGGTGCAGAAACCATTGGTGGTCAATTAACCGATGTTGCTGCAGCAAAGGCAACTTATGTTGATGTATATACCAATGTCAGTTACTGGGCAATGGGGATAGCAGTGTTCATGCTTCTCATTTCACCTATTATCAAGAAACTGATGGAAGGTGCAGATTAATCAATCTCACCAACCATAAAAAAACCCGACTCAAGCGTCGGGTTTTTTTATGTCTGTAGATTTCGTTTCAACTTACTTTTCGTAACACTAAGTCTTCATCATTCTCGCTAAGTTTAACCTGGGCACCAAGCAGAGTACTATGTTGATACCAACCTAACCTGTCCGCTAATACAGTGACTTCTCCGAACACAATAAGTGCTGGCGAAACGATCTGATATTGTTTAACAAGACCCGACAGTTGTTGCAAGGTACCTCGCACCACTCTTTGCTCAGGTAAAGTACCGTTCTCAATAATAGCGATTGGGGTTGCCCCATCTCGGCCATGCTCCATTAAATTGCTGACCAGAGTTTCATTGCGCAGTAAGCCCATATAAATAGCAACAGTCTGTTTTTCTCTGGCCAGGCTCTGCCAGTTGAGTTTATCAATGGAGTTGGCGCAATGAGCAGTGATAAACATGACGGTTTGCGCATAATCCCGATGGGTCAGCGGAATACCGGCATAGCTGGCACAGCCAGAAGCAGCCGTTATCCCTGGCACCACTTCGTAATCAATACCAGCCGCCACCAATACTTCCAGCTCCTCGCCACCACGGCCAAAGATAAAAGGATCGCCGCCCTTAAGCCTGACAACCGAGAGCCCCTGCTTGGCATATTGAACCAGCAGTCGATTGGTTTCATCCTGAGTTACGCTGTGATTGTGTGCTCTTTTACCCACATGGACCAAAGTAGCATCTCGTCGCACCTGCTCCAGAATCTGTTCCGAAACTAAGGCATCGTGCAGCACAACATCAGCTGTCTGTAACACCTTAAGAGCCTTGACCGTTAACAATTCAGCATCACCGGGACCGGCTCCAACCAGATACACTTTACCCTTTTGATTACCTGCATTTATTGCCTGATAGGTTTCGAGGTTTGCATCAAAGCCATTCTTGATGACAGTAGGATCCGTTATAGCCTGTTCGATATACCATTCCGAAAAATCACGCTTACTTTTTAGATCCGGGAACTTTTTTTTTATCCGTGGCCGATAGGCTTTTAGTTTACTCAGCAGTTGACCTAAATTTGTCGGCAACAACCACTCTATCTTTTCACGGATTTTGCGCGCGAGCACCGGCGAGACGCCACCCGTCGATATGGCAACCAACAAGGGGGAACGGTCAATAATGGCGGGCATGATAAAAGTGCTCAAATCCAAATCATCCACCACATTAACCCAGACTCTGCGCCTGCGTGCTGCAACACTGACCTGCTGATTAAGCTCACGGTTGTCGGTTGCCGCAATCACTAAATAAGCCTCATCAAGCAATTTTCCACTGAGTTTTTCATTGAAATCTTGCTGATAAAGAGGCAACTGATACTGTTCTGCCAAAGCCCGAACATCCAACGAAAAGTCCAAGGCAATTAAACTGACTTTGGCTTGTGCCTTGAGCAGACTTTTTAGCTTGCGATGAGCAATCTCCCCGCCACCAACAATGATGCATTGCTGATCCTGGAGACGCACTGTAATAGGAAAGTATTCCATAAGATGACACTTGATTAACCGTTTAGATGGCTATATCTAATCATCTTCATAAGCCAAGCAAAAATAATCTTTAGGCAGGCGTATATACCCAAATAGAATATCGCGACGAATCAAGTAGTTGAGATTTCTAAAGCGGTAAAACACTTTGCTTTACAAGCCAAACTCATAAACCTGAAAGTGTATCAACGTGCAAACCACACTCCCGCACCACTCCACCAAAACGTGTTTCTTCTTCAGTCATATCACCACTGAGTGGGCGTGTGCTATGAGTATCTCCGATTGAGACGTAACCTTTATGCCATAATGGATGATAAGGCAGCTTGTGTTTTTTCAGATACACATGAATGGTTTTATTGCTCCAATCAATGATTGGATGAACTTTCAAGCGTCCTTTAAACCCTTGCACCACGGGAAGCTGCTCGCGACTTTTGGCCTGCTGACGGCGCAAACCGGAAAACCAGATGTCGGTTTTCAACTCATTCAAGGCTCTATCCATCGGCTCGACTTTGTTGCGAAGATTATAAGCCTCAATGCCGGATTTACCCTGTTGCCACTGCTGACCATAGCGCGCCTCCTGCCATGCTGGGCTGAGCTCACTGCGATACACCTTTAAATTGAGATTCAACTTCGACTGTAGCTCATCAATGAACTGATAGGTTTCCGGGAATAAATAACCGGTATCAATCAGGATTACCGGAATATCAGGTACAGCTTGCGTGATCATGTGCAGACTGACCGCAGACTGAGCACCAAAACTTGAAGCTAATGCGGCATTACCCGGCACCTGTTCCAGCATAAACTCAATCCGCTCAACGGCACTTGAGGTTTCTAATCGACGATTAACCTGCTCTAACCAGTCTGTACTTGCTAAGTCCATATCAATGCCAACCTTTATCCGCTTTATGACTAAGCATGAAAATCACTACCATTGTGTACCGCCGAGACATAGCCCTGGCGAATCACAAAGTCACCAAATGATTCTGTTGGTTTGCGTAGCTCAGCAAAGCTGGCAAATAGTGGCTCAAGTTCTTTCAGGATCTCAGCTTCATTAATATTTTCACGGTACAGTTTGTTTACTCTGTCGCCGGTGTGGCTGGCGCCCAGATACAGGTTGTACTTACCCGGTGCTTTGCCGACGAAACCAATTTCTGCAAGATATGGGCGCGCACAACCATTGGGGCAACCAGTCATACGGATATTAATCGGCACATCGGCAATACCATGTCGCTCAAGCTGTTCTTCAATCTTATCCAGCAGCGTCGGCAAATAACGTTCTGCTTCAGCCATTGCCAATGCACAGGTAGGAAATGCTACACAAGCTAAACTGTTTAACCGGGTAGGCGTTTCTGTTTGCCCTATACTGATGTTGTGCTGCTTTAAAATTTTCTCTATTGCAGCTTTATTGTCTTCACTGACATTACTGATAATCAGGTTTTGATTGGGAGAACAGCGGAACTCTCCATTTTGACCTCCATCGCTTTCTCCAACAAGAAGATCAGCAACTTTAAGCAGTCCGGTAAACACTTGAGACTGTTCAGTATCCTTAATTCTGCCGCTGTGAATATAGAGGGTCAGATGCCACTTTCCATCATCGGATTTTATCCAACCATAGCGATCACCATTATGCTCAAAGCTGAAAGGCTGTGCCGGAGCTAACGACCACCCAAGATAATCGGCTAAAACCTCTTTAAAACCTTCTACTGTCAAACCATCGATGGTGTACTTTAAACGGGCTAACTTCCTGACTTCACGATTGCCGTAATCGCGTTGCACTTTTAGTATCGACTCAACCACCTTTAGTGCTTCATCCGGCTTACAAAATCCAATCACGCTGGCAACCCGTGGATAGGTTTCCGGGTCATTATGACTAGAGCCCATGCCGCCGCCGACTAGAATATTAAATCCCTTTAATTTTTCACCATCTGGTATGGCAATCAAACCAATGTCGTTAGCATAAATATCCACATCGTTATTAGGCGGTACCGCAATCGCGATTTTAAATTTCCGCGGCAAATAGGTTTTGCCATAAATGGGCTCTTCGGTGCTTTCAACTTTTTCACCATCTAACCAGATTTCATGATAAGCATTGGTGTTTGGAAGCAAATGTTCGCTGATCTTTTTTGACCATGCATAAACTTCTGTATGCAATTTAGATTGCTCAAATAAAGGATTAGCCATTACATTACGATTAACATCGCCACAGGCTGCAATTGAGTCCACCAGGGCTTTATTGATCCCTGCAATTGTTTTCTTGAGATCACGCTTAACAACGCCATGCCATTGATAGGTTTGGCGCGTAGTTAACCGCAAACTACTATGTCCATAGTCTTGAGCGACTTTGGCCAGCACCTTGTATTGCGCAGCCGATGCAACTCCACCGGGTAAGCGGGCGCGAATCATAAATGAATACAGCGGCTCCAGTTTTTGCTTGCGTCGCTCTGCGCGTAAATCTCGATCATCCTGTTGATAGGAACCATGGAACTTGATGATCATCTGATCGTCATCAGCAATGGCACCGGTAATCTCACTCTGCAAACTTTGCTGCAAAGTGCCGCGCAAATAGTTGCTGTTTACTTTTATGCCTTCAACCGCAGTGTGTTTTTTCGGGTCATAAATGGTTGGCTTTACTTTACTCATTAGTACACATCCCGCTGGTATCTTTGATTGACTTTTAGTTCTTTCAAATACAATTTGGCTTCTTCTTCATCGCGTTGGCCTTGCTCTTGAATAATGGTCAGCAAAGCATGTTCTACATCTTTCGCCATTTTGTGCATATCGCCGCATACATAAAAATAGGCACCCTGCTCTAGCCATTGCCAAACTTCAGCGGCATTCTCGAGCAACTTATGTTGCACATGGACTTTTTGATCGCTGTCGCGAGAAAAAGCCAAATCTAGTTTGCTTAATAAACCAGAACTGACATATTTTTGTATTTCAACCTGATACAAAAAATCGGTGTCGAAATGAGGATTTCCAAAAATCAGCCAGTTTTTTTCTGTGCCTTTTTTAACTGAACTGTGGCTCGCCGCACGCTCTTGCAAAAAGGCTCGAAAAGGTGCAACGCCAGTACCCGGACCAACCATAATGATCGGTGCATCGGTAGTCGGTAATTTGAACTTTGGATTATGTTCAACAAAGATACTGACCGTCTCACCCTCGCTTAAGGTTTGGGTTAAATGATGACTGGCCAGTCCATAGCGCTCGCCATAAGTGTTATTAACTGAGATATGATTTAAAGTCAGATGCACTTCATCTTCGAATGCTTGCTGACTCGACGCAATTGAATATAGGCGTGGTTTGATCGGGTTTAAAATATCAACCAACTGTTGCGCCGTAATAGTTGGTTGTGCGATATGCAACAGATCAATGAACTGATGTTTGGCTATAAACTCACTGTAGCCATGATCATAAATTGTCTGTAACTCATCGTTAGGATCTAGTTCTAACATGGCATTAATGGTTGTTTTGCTAACCAGGGTCAGCTCGGCATATTCTGTTAAATATTGCTTTAGTGTTATTGTCTGACTTTGATAGTTGACAGCTACTTCTCCATCAAGATCTAACAGAGAAATAATGTCATCCACTAGCGGCTCTCGGTTATGTGCAACAATTCCTAAAGCATCACCGGGTTGGTAGCTTATGCCTGAATCTTCTATGTCGATTTCAAGGTGATAGGTTTCTTTGGGCGAGCCTCTGCCGGTAATTTTTTGAATGGTGGCAATGGTTGCATGGAAGGGATTATCCTTGCTGTACAGGTTTTGTCTTAACTGAGCATTAACGCCTGCTATAGGACTGTTTGATGAACTCAGGTCTGTAGAAGACTGCGTAATTAACGCTGTTACTGCAGCGGCAACTTGCCCAATCCACTCTGCTGCTGGTTCTTGGTAATCTACATCACAGAAGACGGCTTCGATTAACTCCTGCGCGCCCAGCTTCGTAAAACTCTCAGCAAAATCTTTAGCTGTCTGGCAGAAGAATTCATAGCTTGAATCGCCCAGACCAAGCACCGCGAAGTTAGCATCTTTCAATAGTGAGCCTTTCGATAGCAGTTTCTTGCTGGTTAACGCCTCATACAAATCAATGGCATCATCCGGCGGCTCACCTTCACCATGCGTCGAAACTACCAGCAAGATTGCCGAGTAGTCCGCAAGTTCTTTCGCAGCGACTTCCAATGTCGACTTAATTTCAGCGGCAA
>JAPHRL010000075.1 GCA_026195755.1 Kangiella sp.
ATAACTGAATGACCTCATCCTCTTCACCTAGGCGCTCCGCATAAGGAGGATTGGAGACCAAAAGGCCTGGCTCTTTAAATGCTTCGAGCTTAGGGCGCCTAATATCCTGCTGACTGACTTGAATTAACTCATCAAAGCCAGCGTTTAATATCACCTCTTTCGCCAGCTCAAGGCTCTTACGATGGCTGTCAGAGCCAATAAAGCGGTTGTTTAGAGTTAATTTATTCTTATTAAACTGACGACGTGCCGATGCGATGGTGGTTTGCCATAACTCTGCATCGTGCTGCTTCCAGTTTTCAAAAGAATAGGTTGGATTAAACAAGCCCGGAGCCATATCGCACGCAATCATGACCGCTTCGACTAATAAAGTACCAGTACCACACATGGGATCGTGAAAACTGTAGCCCTGTTTAGACAACGCAGGCCATCCGGCGCGGATCAACAACGCTGCGGCCAGGTTCTCTTTGATCGGTGCGCGACCTGAAACCGGTCGATACCCCCGCTGATGCAAACTGCGTCCGGCTAAATCAATACCAATTTTTAACTGACGACCATTGATAATGGCATGTATTCGATAATCAGGATTGTCTTTATCAACCGAAGGACGTTGTTCAAATCGTTCTTGATAATAATCCACTACTGCATCTTTGACTTTTTGTGCGGCAAAACCCGAATGACGAATATCATCATTTTTACGAGCGATGGCATCAACCACGAAGGTTTGCTGCATATCAAAGTGCCAGCTCCACTCAATGCTATTAACCTTCTGATACATATCATCAACCGAAGTGAACTCCTCATCAAGGAGGCACAAATAAATACGATTGGCTAAACGGGAATGGAGGCAAGCTTTATAGGCGAACTCTAAATCACCCTCAAAAACGATATGGGAAGGATGTTCTTTAAGATTGATAGCGCCAAGTGATGTCAACTCGTCAATTAAGAGAGCCTCAACGCCTTTGGGGCAACTGGCATAAAATTGCATGATCACGAACGATAAATGAAATAGCCGCCATTATAACGGCTATTAGTTTGCTTTGCTTTGAAAGTTTTTGCTATTGGGCCTGTTGATGCTCTTTTAACCCTTTCGCCACTTCATACACAAGCTGTGGACCGTGATAAATAAACCCTGAGTAGATCTGAACCAACTTAGCACCGGCTTCAATTTTATCAATCGCGCTTTGCTCATCGGTGATACCACCCACACCAATCACCGGAATCGCATCATCCAGAGCTTCTACCAATCGCTTGATCACCTTAGTCGATTGACTGGCCAGCGGCTTACCACTTAAACCGCCCTGCTCTTCAGCGTGCTTCATACCCTCAACCTTGCTGCGGTCGAAGGTAGTGTTGGTTGCGATAATACCGTCCAGCTCATATTGCTTGAAGGTATCCGCCAACTCCTCAATGTCGCTGGAAGATAAGTCAGGTGCAATTTTAATGGCCAAAGGTTTATATACCTTATGCTCCTGATGTAGGGCTTGCTGTTTCTTTTTCAGGTTATCCAATAATTGCTTCAGTGTATCACCGAACTGTAAATCACGAAGTCCAGGTGTATTGGGTGAAGAAATATTCACTACCATGTAATCGGCACGGTGATAAATCTTCTCCATACCAATTAAATAATCATCGACAGCCTTTTCAACAGGTGTATCAAAATTCTTGCCAATGTTTATACCCAGTACACCTTTGAAATGTGTCTTTGCCATATTATCGAGCAAAGAATCGACACCATCATTGTTGAAACCCATGCGGTTAATAATAGCTTCTGCATCTTTAATTCTGAACAGTCTAGGTTTAGGATTCCCGGGCTGTGGGCGTGGGGTGACGGTACCGACTTCGATAAAGCCAAAACCGAAATGACTCAAGGCATCAACGTATTCGCCATTTTTGTCTAAACCAGCTGCAAGCCCCACTCTATTGGGAAATTGAATACCCATCACTTCAACTGGGTCGTCTACCTGAGGCTGAGACAAGAGACCTGAGAGTTTTAATTTATTGAGCATGTTCAAACTGTTCAATGACAAGTGGTGCGAACGCTCGCCATCCAGCATAAACAAAAATGATCGTAACAATGAGTACATACAGTTGCCCCAACGGGTTTAATAAAAGGTTTGGTACAAAAAAGCCTGCCATCGACTTGATGACAGGCTGTATTTTAACAAACAAAATACTAGAACGTGCTTATTTTATGCCTGCTATTTTTGAGGTACCCACTTTCCATTTTCGTAAAAAGCAGTCCAGCCACTGGCTTTACCGTCTTCTTTAACACCAGCGACATACTGCTGGCCAGTTTTACGACTAAATTTGACGAAAGTACGATTGCCGTCAGGATCTTTCAGAGGAGCTTCCCCTAAGAACTTATACTTTGGATCAAGCTTGTCTTTAACAGTGACTAATTCATCGACGGCCGGTGCACGAGTTTCACGATTACGTGGAAACTTACTGGCTGCCAAGAAAATACCAGCTGCACCATCACGTAATACATAATGATCATCTACCTTCTCACACTGCAGCTCAGGCATCGGTATAGGATCCGCTTTCGGCGGAGCAGGTTGTCCACTCTTAAGAAGCTTACGGGTATTCTTGCAGTCATCATTGGTGCAATCGAAGTATTTGCCGAAACGCCCCGTTTTCAACTGCATTTCGCTACCACACTTATCGCACTCAAGGATCGGCCCATCATAACCCTTGATCTTGAACTCGCCTTTCTCAATTTCGTAACCATCGCAATCTGGGTTATTACCACAAATATATAGTTTGGTATTTTCATCAACCAGATAATCATCCATGGTTGAGTTACATTTTGTGCAACGCTTCTTGTCGTGCAAGTAACGGGCTTCTTCTTCCTCATCAGCCGCTATAAATTCTTCACCTGGAATGAGATTTACGGTATTTTTACAGCGCTCCTTAGGCGGCAAAGAATAGCCCATACAGCCTAAGAAAACACCAGTACTGGCATTCCGAATCGCCATATGATTCTTCTTACATTTGTCGCATAGAATATCCGTTTCAACGGCCTCATTACGACGCATACCGCCTTCGCCTTCCTCTTCATCAGCCTTTTTCAGCTGTTGTGAGAACTCATCATAAAATTCATCCAGCGTCACTTTCCAGTTTTGTCGGCCGGAAGCGATATCATCCAGATGCTTTTCCATGGTTGCGGTAAATGAGAAATCCAGTAGGTCACTAAAACTTTCAACCAGTCGGTCAGTCACAATCTCGCCAATCTTCTGGGCGTAAAAACGACGGTTTTCAATTCGTACATAACCGCGGTCCTGAATCGTCGAAATAATAGAAGCGTAAGTTGAAGGACGACCAATACCGCGTTTTTCTAATTCTTTAACCAGGGCAGCTTCAGAGAAACGCGCTGGCGGTTTTGTGAAATGCTGCTTAGGATCAAGCTTCTTAAGCTCAAGCATTTCACCCTCTTTCACATTCGGAAGCTCTTCATCTTCTGCATTTTTCTTTTGCATCGGTAGCACTTGAGTCCAACCATCAAAACGCATCACACGACCGCGAGCTTTTAGCTCATAATCGCCTGCTTGAACTTTTAAACTGGTCACATCAAACTCTGCAGGTAACATCTGGCAAGCCACAAACTGACGCCAGATCAAGTCATACAGACGCTCTGCATCTTTTTCCATGCCACTTAAATGACCAACCTTTTTAGTGACATCCGAAGGACGAATGGCTTCGTGTGCCTCTTGCGCACCTTCTTTGCTACTGTAACTATTAGCTTCTTTCGGTAAATACTCAGCACCAATATTGGTTTTAATATAATCGCGACAAGCGTCAACCGCATCAGCACTCAAGTAGGTTGAGTCAGTACGCATGTAAGTAATATAACCGGCTTCATACAGGCGCTGCGCCATCATCATGGTTTTCTTAACACCATAGCCAAGCCTTGTACTGGCTGCCTGCTGCAGTGTTGAAGTGATAAAAGGTTTAGGAGCTTTGCTTTTCTGTGGCTTGTCTTCGCGAGTCACTACTTTGTAACTTGAAGACTTTAGGACTTCGAGCGCTTTGTTGGTTTCCTGCTCACTATTTGGGCGGAAGTTTTTGCCCTGATACTTATTAACCTGTAAGCGCAGATCATCTTTTGACTGGGTCAGGGTGTTGGCATGGATATCCCAATATTCTTCTGGAATAAATGCTCGTATTTCACGCTCACGCTCAACAAGAAGTCGAACTGCAACTGATTGCACACGACCTGCAGAAAGTCCGCGCGAAATCTTGCGCCACAACAATGGTGACACCATAAAGCCCACAACACGGTCAAGGAAACGGCGCGCTTGCTGTGCGTTGACATAGTTCATATCTAAGTCACCGGGCTTAGCAAATGCCTGCTGTATGGCTTTTTTGGTGATTTCATTAAACACGACTCGCTTAAATTGAGTCTCTTTACCATCTAACAATTCACGTAGGTGCCAGGCAATCGCCTCTCCTTCTCTATCCAAATCCGTTGCGAGGTAGATAGTATCGGCGTCTTTTGCAAACTTCTTTAATTCATTTAATACTTTTTCTTTGCCCGGCAACACTTCATAACGGGCTTCCCAGTCATGCTCAGGATTGATGCCCATACGTGCAAAAAGCGCCGTTTTTTCTTTAAGCGCTTTTTGTTTAGCTTTTTGTTCCGGAGAGAGCTTGCGCGTCGCGGCTGCCTTGCGGGCTCTTTCTTTGGCGTCCACCGGCTTTTTATTTTGCGACCCAGTGGGCAAATCACGGATGTGACCGATACTCGATTTGACAATAAAGTCTTTTCCCAAGTATTTATTAATGGTTTTCGCCTTTGCTGGCGACTCCACTATAACCAAAGATTTTCCCATATATGTTCCAAAACTCTCTTTTAATCAATGAGTTAATTATGTTTATTGGTCAAAGGGCAGAGATTGACCCTGCCCTTTCCTTTTTTATTATTAACAATCTTTAATGGTCGCTGTCTAGACTTTTTTATACATCGACTCGAAAAAGATGATTTTTAATACTCGTTTTACAATTGCCGTAACACCTGATGTGCCGGTTGCTTCAAAAGACTTTTTAACCCCCACCAGCCCGCTATACAAATAAATCCTATAGCAACAAGAGGCACCCATAACCAGAACCACGGATGGAGTACGGGCTCAATATTCAGGGCTTCCTGATATAGGACGGAGACTAACACTTCCCCACCAATCACGCCAAGAATTCCTGAGAAGAGTCCCAATAATGCCAACTCAGATAATAATGTCATGCGAATGAACTTAGTTTGCGCGCCAAGTGTTTTCAATAAAGTTGCTGATAATACACGCTCTTCTTTGCTGGCCTGTAACACAGCGTATAAAACAGCGATGCCTGCCAGAAGTACGAACAGCATAATAAACTCAACCGCAGCTGTTACCTGATCCAGAATAGTCTGCACCTGCTCCATAATGACATCC
>JAPHRL010000077.1 GCA_026195755.1 Kangiella sp.
AAACTTTGTGGGCTGCTATCGTTATTGGGTAGACGGGTCGTTAACAAGCTACCGATCCGGTCTTGCCAGTGTTCAAGTTGTTGGTAAATGGTCATTGAGGGTAGAGCTTATTCGTTGTCGACTTCGAAGGTTTGTTCCTGATTGTCCATCAGTATGGTTACTTTTTGTTCCGCTTCAGCCAGTAACTGCTGGCACTGACGAGACAACTTAACACCTTTTTCAAATACTTTGAGGGCATCATCAAGGGGCAGTTCGCCACCTTCAAGTTGCTCAACAATAGATTCCAGCTCTTGTAACTGGTTCTCAAAATTAGCGCCGGTCGTTTTCTTTGCTGGTGCATTCTTTGCAGGCATAAGTATTGATCAATGTTTGGATGTGATAATTGGCTGTATTGTCCTATATTGGTAATGAAAAGAAAAGCGCCAGCCTCACAGCTTGCTGAGTTGATGTTTTCAGTGAAAAAGTTGTATTTGGCGCGGTTCAAGTGTCGCATTAGCTTGTAAATATCGCTAAAATCCCAACCTATCCTAGACATTTATTTAATTTGCGCACTTTAGCGCCTAATGGCAGATTCATGAGTTCAGCGACTGACAAGACTACAGGCAATGTTACGACTAATGCTACGAGCGGTGCGGAAAAAACGACTCCGACCAACTTTATTCGTAATAAGATTAACGAAGATATTGCCAATAATAAGAATGAAGGGCGAGTGCACACTCGTTTCCCGCCAGAGCCTAACGGTTATCTGCATGTGGGACACGCCAAATCAATTTGCCTGAATTTCGGCATTGCACGGGATTATGACGCGCCTTGTAATTTGCGTTTTGATGATACCAATCCCGAAAAAGAGAGTGAAGAATTTGCTAAAGCGATTCAGGAAGATGTGCGCTGGCTTGGTTTCGATTGGCAAGGTGAAGTCCACCATGCCTCAGATTATTTTGATCAGTTGTATGCTTTTGCAGAAGAATTGATTCAAAAAGGCAAAGCGTATGTGGATGAACAACCTGCTGATCAAATCGCGGAAAATCGCGGTAATTTCCAGACACCGGGCACTGAAAGTCCATACCGTGACCGTCCAGTTGATGAGAGTTTAGCTCAGTTTCGTCGCATGAAAGCTGGCGAATTTGCTGATGGACAAATGGTCTTGCGTGCGAAAATTGATATGTCGCATCCGAATATGTTGATGCGCGATCCGGTGCTGTATCGTATTAAGCGATTCCATCATATTCGTACTGGCGATAAGTGGTGCATATATCCGATGTATGACTTTACGCACTGCATTTCGGATGCGCTAGAAGGTATTACTCATTCTTTGTGTACCTTAGAGTTTGAAGTCAATCGCCCCTTGTATGACTGGGTGCTGGATAACATCACAATTGATTGCCATCCACAGCAAATAGAATTTTCGCGCTTGAATCTGGCTTACACCATTACATCTAAGCGTAAATTGACTCAACTGGTTGAAGACCATCGTGTCGATAGTTGGGATGATCCTCGCATGCCAACGGTTTCGGGAATGCGTCGTCGTGGTTATACGCCGGCTTCGATTCGTAACTTCTGCGATGCGATTGGTATCAGTAAAGTCAATAGCGTTACCGACATGACTCTACTGGAAGATAATGTGCGTGATGACCTGGATAAATCTACTGAACGTCGCATGGCAGTGTTGGATCCGATTAAAGTAATTATTACCAATTACCCAGAAGAAAAAGAAGAAATCTTAACGGGTAATAATCATCCAAAATTTGAAGAAATGGGGACGCGTGAGTTGCCATTCAGTCGCGAGGTTTATATTGACCGTGCAGACTACAGAGAGTCGGCTAATAAAAAGTATAAGCGCTTAGTCAAGGACGGAGAAGTGCGCCTGCGTAATGCCTATGTGATTAAAGCTAATGAAGCAGTACTGGATGAGAACGGTGAAGTGAAGGAACTATACTGTACCTATGATCCCGATACGTTAGGCAAGAACCCAGAAGGGCGCAAAGTGCGTGGTGTGATTCATTGGGTTTCGGCAAAACATGGCAAACCAGCAACTATTCGCTTATACGACCGCTTGTTTAATGTGCCTAATCCTGGTGCGATGGATAATTTTCTGGAAGCACTTAACCCTGATTCTTTAGAAGTAATTACAGCAATGGTTGAGCCAAGTTTGGCGCAGGCGAAACCAGAAGACCGTTTCCAGTTTGAGCGTGAAGGTTATTTTACAGCGGACCGGTATGAGTTTACCGAAGGTAATCTGGTCTTTAACCGTACTGTGACATTACGCGACTCCTGGTCGGATAAAGAAGCTAATTCTTAACTCGATTTGCAAAAATAAAAGCCCATAAATAAAAAGGCCAATCTTTCGATTGGCCTTAACTCTTTTAGGGGGACTAGGTCTGAGGGTTCTGATTTCTAAGATCTAGGTCTAAAAGCTGGTCTAAAAAGTAACTTTCCATGAACTAACAATGACAACTTATCTGTTAAGTTTGTCACTCATTCTTATAAAAAGTTCAAAGTTTTTGCCAAAAGATGCGGGAACTATCAATAATTACTGTTAATCTAATGGTAACCGATTGATTTTTACAGGATTTAGCTATGAAAACTTTACTCAAATGGAGCCTTAGACTTGTTGTCGCGGTAGTAGCGTTATTTATTGTCGCGGTAGTAGCTGCAATGATTTTCTTTAATAGTGACCAAGTCAAATCAACACTGATCAGCCAGGTTAAAGAAAAGACTGGTGCTGAATTGGTCATTGAGCAAGATTTAAGCTTATCATTTTTTCCGTGGCTGGCGATTGAGACTGGCGATATCAGCTTATCGCAACCACCATCCTTCCCACAAAAGGATCCAGCGCTAACAATAGGTGCTGTGTCTGCCAGTATAAAATTAATGCCTTTATTCAGTGGTGATATCGAAGTGGGTGCTGTGTCGGTGAGCGATGCAACTCTCAATATGACTACAGGACCACAGGGTAAATCAAATTTAAAGGCTTTCAACGAAGCTTTGCAGAGGGCTAATACATCAGACAGTAACCAAGAGTCATCATCTGAAACTTTAGACATTACCCTGCAAAAACTGGAGCTTAATAACTTTACGGTCAATCAATTTGATGCCAAGAACACTTTGAGCCAAAGTTTTACTCTGGATCAGTTGATGATTGAAGATTTTCACCCCGGAGCCTTTAGACCGGTCAGTGCTAGCGGCAGGATTTCCACCGAAGTGAATAAGTCGGTTATGAAGTGGACTTTAGAGGGTGATCTGAAAGTTAGCCAAGACTTTAAGAAAGTCAACCTGCAGAATATGGAGGCCAGTGTAGACAATGTTTCAAGTGTGATTCAGACCGTTGCCCTCACTGGAACTTTATCAATTGCGATGGGCGACCAAGGTACCCAGCTTGAACATCAGGGAGTCGTTTCCCTTGATGAGCAAACGGTGCAGCTTAAAGCATCTGCTGGATTGGGTGATATTAACGATATTAAGGTTAGTCTAACGGCAGAAAGTTTAACGCTTGATCGGTTCATGGCGACTGGAGGCGGCAAAGCAACAACCGCTAAAAGTGAAGCCGGAGCTGATTTATCAGCGGTAGCTGACTTCCTTAAGCAATCCCATGTACAGGGTGATCTAGCTATTGGAAACTTGAAGCTGAAAAATGCCCAATTTACTCAAGTTTCAGCGAAACTCTTTAACAAGGGCGCAACTTTGCATCTTGACCCCTTTAAGGCTCAAGCCTTCCAGGGCGAGCTAGCCACCACTGCCAGTGTCGATTTTGCCAGCAAGCCACTAGCATTGGCGATACAGCCTGATTTAAACAATATTCAAATAGGAGACTTGTTAGCAGCTTTCTTTGGCTTCGAGCGCCTGTCGGGGCTTGGTGCACTGGATCTGGATATGAAGACCAAAGGGGTTGATGTTAAGCAGATGCTACAAAACCTTAATGGAACTGGTCATATCAATTTGTCAGACGGTGCCTTGATGGGGATTGATATCGAAAAACTGATTGCATCAGGTTTAAGCCTGCAGACTCTGAACAGAGAAAGTTATAGCGGCAAAACAGTATTCGCGGGTCTAAAAGGTG
>JAPHRL010000209.1 GCA_026195755.1 Kangiella sp.
AGCACCATCATGCTTGGGGTGCTTCATCAATACTAGATTAATATGGCGCTCTGCTGCTTGATATCCGGCTTGAAGTTCGGCCTCAAGAAAATATTGAGCGACCTGTAAACGATTGGAGTCCGTCGGTTCAAGACTGATAGCTCGTACAAAAGCTTGGTCAGCTTCTTCAACCTCGCCAAATCTTAAAAAGATTTGTCCAAGCTGCAACCATTTCTCTTTATTTTCAGGATCCAGCTCGCTGCGCAAGCGTAACTCGGTTAAGAACTCAAGCGCGGTAATTTCTTTTTCCTGAGCTTTTCCAGCTAGTTCAACGATCGAAAGCTGGGCAAAGGATTGATGCTTGTCGGTTAGCTGTCTAAGGTCCGCATGAGCGCCAAGCTTGAAATAGATGAACAAGCTCAAACAGCCACTTACCAACAACATGCTGACATAAAGTAGCTTCCTATTTGAACCTTTGAAGACCCCATTAAATAACCAAGCAGCCCAGGTCAGCACAATCAAGGCCAGTACAATCCAAGCAATCATCAGTTATTCACCCTTCTCATTTGAATGAGTGTCATTCATTTTAACATCGCCCGTTTCGGGATCGATTGTGCGACGGCCTACTCTTATTACAACAACCACCAGGATTATCAAGAAAATGATCAATGGTGAAAACCAAAGAATATAGTTGGCCGGTTGGACTGGAGGATCGTATAACACAAAATCGCCATAACGCTCTTGCATATAGTTTAAAATTTGCCCTTTGGTTTCACCGGCTTTCACTTTCTGCTGAACAATGAAACGCAAGTCCCTCGATAGGGACGCATCCGAGTCAGCAATGGTCTGGTTCTGACATTTAGGGCAACGAAGCTCGCTGATGATTTCATAATACAGCTGTTCTTGTTCTTCATTATCGAAGTCATACGTTTCGATAACCGCCTCAGCAAGCTGGGCGGATAATAAGAGACTAATGGCCAATAGAAATTTCTTCATTGAGTTGCCTCCACATCGACTAATGATGGATCAAGCTCTTTCACTTTCGGCAAAATAACCGTGTTCCATACACGTTCGTCAATAACACCAACGTAGCGATGATGAATGACTCCATCACCATCAACAATAAAGGTTTCAGGAGCACCATAAACTCCAAGGTCAATACCAAGAGTTCCATCTTCATCAGCGATTGAGAATAAGTAGGGATCACCGCCTTTATTGAGGTATTCTAAAGCATCAACTCGCACATCTTTGTAATTTAGTCCAATAATAGGAATCGGGTACTGATTGGCGAATTTAACTAAGTAAGGATGCTCCACATGGCATGATACACACCAGGTTGCCCAGACATTGAGCAAGAAAGGCTTTTTCGGCAGGTCTTGATGAGTGAAAGCTTCTTCAGGATTATGCAAATTACTTAAATTAAATTCTGGCACTTGCTTGCCAATACGTTGCGACGGCAACTCGGTGGGATCGCTGCCTAAAGAAAACCAGAAAACAACAACCAAAGCGGTGAAAATAACGATCGGGATCGAAGTAATCAATATTTTTTTATTGGCCATTGGAAACAGCCTCCTCAGAAACCTTTTTCTTAAACTTCTTTTCACGATAACGCTTATCGGTCATCGCTAAAATACCACCCAATGCCATGAAGATGGCACCTAACCAAATCCAACGAACAAACGGTTTATAGTAAACACGAATCGCCCAGGCTCCATTATTAAGCGGCTCACCCATGGCAATATATACATCTCGGAACAGGCCTGGATCAATGGCAGCTTCAGTCATGACCATTTGCGACGCATTATAACGACGTTTTTCAGGTTTCAATTCCGCAATAAAATCTCCCGAACTTGATACCTCAAAGATCGCTTTTGAAGAAATATAGTTAGGCCCCTGAATATTTTGGAAGTCTTTAAAATAAACCGAAACCTCTTCTACTTCGACGGTTTCACCCATCTCGATACGAATATCTTTTTCGATGCTGTAATAGGACGTCAGCACAACTCCCAAGGTTGTAACTGCCACGCCAATATGTGCTAAAACCATGCCCCAATAACTACGACTGATTTTACGCATACCCGCCCAGCGAGTTTTACCTTTAGCTGATTGCAGCTGAATATATTTTATCGTGCCAGCGATAACCCATAAGCCTAAAATGGTTCCGAGAAGCGCCATTGGTTCTAGTGCTTCGAAGGTGAAGCCATTCAAACCAAAAGTTAGGAGCAAGGCCAACACAACACAGCTGACAAACCACCAGATGTATTTCTTAAGCAGCATCGGCAAGTCATCTTTTTTCCAATTAATCTGCTGGCCCAACGGCATCAAAAGCAAAATAGGAATAAAGAACACCGAGAACATCAGATTGAAATAAGGAGGTCCCACCGATGACTTACCATCGGTGAAGGCTTCAACCATCAAAGGATGCAAAGTTCCGACCAAAACAACGAATGTTGATACTGCCAATAACGCATTGTTAAACAATATGGCAATTTCTCTGGAAACAAGCGTGTAGTTTGATTTTGAGCGTACCTTGCTTGATTGAATGGCATACAGTATTAATGAGGCGCCCACTACAATCGCTAGAAACACCAGAATAAACTTACCCCGAACCGGGTCATTAGCAAAGGCATGCACAGAGGTAAGCACACCAGAACGAACCAAAAAGGTTCCTAGCAAACTTAAAGAAAACGTTAAAATGGCCAGCAACACAGTCCAGGACTTGAATGCTCCACGTTTTTCCGTCGCTGCCAAGGAATGAATCAATGCAGTCCCGGCCAGCCATGGTAAGAAAGATGCATTTTCAACCGGGTCCCAGAACCACCAGCCACCCCAGCCTAGCTCATAATAGGCCCACCAGCTACCCAGTGCGATACCTAGCGTCATAAAAATCCAGGCTACTGTGGTCCATGGGCGTGACCACTTAGCCCACTGATGATCTAACTTACCTTGCAATAAACCGGCGATAGCAAATGCAAACACCACCGAAAAGCCCACATAACCCATATACAGCATAGGCGGATGAACGATCAGACCAAAGTCCTGCAGTAGAGGGTTTAAGTCAGCGCCATCAATTGGAATAAAGGGTAAAGTCCGCTCGAAAGGATTTGAGGTGAATAAGGTAAAGGAAATAAAGCCAACTGCAATCAATCCCATAACGCCAAGCACGCGTGCAGTCATTTCAGCAGGTAAGGATTTACTGAAGCTGGATACCGCAAAAATCCAACCGGTAAGAATCAGAACCCAAAGCAATAGGGAGCCTTCATGCGATCCCCATACTGCAGAAATACGGTAATAAATAGGAAGCTGGGTGTTGGAATGATTAGCAACATAAGCTACCGAAAAATCATTCTGGATAAAGGCGATAGTCAGGCAGACAAAACTGACCAGCATTAATAAGAAGATGCTGGTTGACGCTCGGTGCGCAAATTGGATCAAGCCTTTGTGATTGGTGTGAGCACCATAAAATGGCAAAGTGCCTAACAAAATGGCGTTAATAAACGCCAATATAAGAAAGAAGTTACCGAGTTCAGGTATCAAGGGAAAACCTACTAGTATTTGTCTGAAGGTTGTTTAGATTCGTCACCATCACGTGGCTGCATCGGATGGCCATATTTTTGTAGCGATGCTTCTACTTCTGGTGGCATGTAAGTCTCATCGTGTTTTGCTAACACCTTAGTCGCGACCAGCTTATTCTGATCCACCAACTGCCCCTCTGCAATCACACCCTGCCCTTCCTTAAACATATCAGGCAGGATATTGTCATAACTAATAATCATCTGGCTCTGATTGTCAGTGATTTTAAACTCCACATAGAGCCTTTCACCTGAGCGCTCAATTGACCCAGGAACCACTAAGCCACCAACACGAATAGTTTTATTTAAAGGGGCATTACCTTCTTTAACTTCAGTAGGAGCGTAGAAATGATTAATGTTTTCAGTCAAGGCGTAGAGGATCAGGGCAACGGCACCGGACAATAAAGCCAGTCCAGAGATGATAGCGATGAGTTTGTTACGACGATGTGCTTTCATAAATCTCTTAATCTCGCGATTCGTTTTTTTCGACTTTTAATTTGCGCGCTCTGGGCCGAACAGTATTCGAATCACTGGAATTGAGCTCAGATTTTACTTGGCTACGCAGAGATTTCAATAAATATCGGAACCAATAGAAGATGCCTAATAATACGATAAAGGTCATTAGATAACTGGACCAGACATAGGCGCCATGCTTGCCCATAAAGATCAACTCATGAAAACTATTCATTTATACACCTCGCTTCTGCGCCTTTTGCTCGGTAGCCCAATCGGCAACCCAACGCGACTTTTGCTCACGCATCAAAATTTCTACTCGCAAACGCATTATCACTAGACCAATAAACAACAAATAGAAAGCGCCAATCATGGTAAACAATGGTACTTGGAACTCAGGAGCCAAAGCACCTTTTTGGGTCACCGAATAGCCCTGATGCAGTGTGTTCCACCACTTTACCGAGAAATAGATGATGGGCACATTAATGACGCCGACAATTGCCAGAACTGCGGCCGCTTTGTCCGCTTTAGCACGCTCAGCAAATGATGAATGCAAGGCGATAAAGCCCAGATACAAGAACAACAATAATAATTCAGAGGTCAGGCGCGCATCCCACTCCCACCAAGTGCCCCAGGTAGGCTTACCCCAGACTGCACCAGTGAATAGCGCAATAAAGGTCATGGCGGCACCAATCGGCGCTATTGCGCGCGACGCAGCGAAGGCCATTTTCATTTTCCAGACCAGGCCTATGGTTGATGCTATTGCCATCGCAACATAGCCGATCATGGATAAAGCGGCGGCAGGAACATGGATATACATGATTCGAACGGTATGGCCCTGCCCCTGGCGAGCTTCAATCGGCGAAGCCCATAATGAGTAATATAAGCCAACCGCTAATAAAATCAGCGTGCCAGCCCAAATCCAGGGAAGCCATTTAGCGGATTTTTCGAAGAACCATTTAGGGGAACCGAGTTGATGAAACCAACGCCAACGAGAAGCCATTAATTGTAAACCTATTATCAGTCAGTCTTTAATTGAATTGGCAGTCGCTTATGGTCAAGCTAACTTACCGAAATTTTCAATGCGCGCCCTGCTGCAAAAGGACTCATAACCAGCGCAATCATTAACAATGCAGCTAAAATCGCAAGTTGGCCATTATAGCTGAAATTTTCCAGCGATGCTGTAACTGTTGAAGTGCCAAAAATCAAAATCGGCACGTACAAAGGCAACACCAGAACCGCGACTAGCATCCCATTACGATTAGCAGCTAGCGCTAAACTCATGCCCACCGCACCAATCAAGCATAGTGTTGGTGTTCCCAGCAATAAGCTCAACATCAGAACCCAAGTATGATTGGAATCGATAAAGCCATGGTTGATCTGCATCAAAATACCGAGCAATGGTGAGACGATCACTAAAGGCAAGCCGGTTAACAACCAGTGGGCCAGTATTTTTGCACTGGCAACCTGCGTCGGCCCAGCAATCAACAGAGTTTGCTCCAGTGAGCCATCCTGATAATCGCTACGATAAAACTGCTCAAGCGATAACAGGGTTGCTAATAAAGCGGCCACCCAAATAATGCCCGGAGCAATCTTTTGCAAAGTTGGCGCCTCGGGACTCACACCAAAAGGAAACAAGCTAACCACCATGACAAAGAAAAACAGCGGAATAACGATTCCAATCCAATTACGGCGAGCTACCATTAACTCTTTTT
Organism: Kangiella sp.; assembly: GCA_026195755.1. GTDB lineage: Bacteria > Pseudomonadota > Gammaproteobacteria > Enterobacterales > Kangiellaceae > Kangiella. The sequence continues at coordinate 5,720 of JAPHRL010000209.1, forward strand.
TCAACAAGGCGCGAAACATCAGTGTTCAATCCCTATTCGTTGGTCAATAGCCAGCTCTTCGATTTCGTGATGCGAGGTAAATAGCACCGTCCCGCCTTGCTTGGCAAATTCCTGAATCAACAAAGCCAGCCAATGACGCGTCGCTTTATCTAGATTGACAAAGGGTTCATCCAGAATCCAGATTTTCGCTGGCTCAATGACCAGTCGGCATAAAGCAACTTTGTGTTGCTGCCCAGCAGACAATTCGGCAAAACGACGATTTTGCAGTTGAGCAATCCCCAGCTGCGAAGTCGCATCATCAATCAGTGACTTGGGATCTTTTATGCCACGCAAGCGTGCATAAAAGCTCAGATTTTCGAGAATAGTCAGCTCCGCCTTCATGGATAAGGCATGAGCCAGAAAGATAAGATCTTGAAAGTATTCAGAATCAAGGCTGGTGATAGGCTGGCCATTCCAATAAATTTTGCCGCTGTCAGCCTGTAATAGACCCGATAAGCAACGCATCAAACTGGTTTTGCCAGAACCATTTTCACCATAAAGATAGGTAATAGTCGAAGGCGCCAACTCAAGTTCAGCGCCTTCCAACAAAACGTGCTCAGCACGCGATATGGTCAAATCAGAGGCCAGTAAGCCTTTGTTTGTCATAATGACCCTTATTTCAGAGCAGCTAACGCTGCATCGCCCATTTCACTGGTCGATACCAATTTCATGCCGTCAGTATAAATGTCACCAGTGCGGTAACCTTGATCCAGGACAGTAGAAACCGCATTATCAATTTTATCGGCCAAGGCTTCTTCGCCAAAGCTGTGACGTAGCATCATCGAAACCGACAAAATAGTCGCTAATGGATTCGCTTTATTCTGACCTGCGATATCCGGCGCACTACCATGAATCGGCTCATACATTCCTTTACCGTTAGCATCCAAACTGGCGGATGGCAGCATACCGATCGAACCGGTCAACATAGCAGCACAATCTGACAGAATATCACCGAACATATTGCCGGTTACCATCACATCGAACTGCTTCGGCGCACGCACTAACTGCATAGCCGCGTTATCCACATACATATGCGTCAACTCAACTTCAGGGTATTCCTTGCCCACACGGATCATCACTTCACGCCATAGTTCAGTCACTTCAAGCACATTGGCTTTATCCACTGAACACAAACGCTTATCACGCAACATAGCCGCACGGAAAGCTACATGAGCAATACGCTCAATTTCACTTTCGCTGTAAACGTAAGTATTAAACCCTTCGCGCTCACCATTGTCTTTAGTGCGGATACCGCGAGGTTGACCAAAATAAATACCGCCGGTTAACTCACGAACGATCAACACATCAAGACCAGAAACCAACTCAGGTTTTAAGCTCGAAGCACTCGCCAATTGTGGATACAAAATCGCAGGACGTAAGTTGCCGAACAACTCTAATTCAGAACGCAGTTTTAACAACGCCTTCTCAGGACGAACCGCAATTTCATACTGTTCCCACTTAGGGCCACCAACCGCACCCAATAACACAGAGTCCGCCTGACGCGCCTTCTCAAGCACCTCGTCAGTCAAAGGCACACCATGCTCATCAAAAGACGAACCGCCCACCAAATCAGACTCATAAGCCATATCCAAACCATGATCAGCAATCAACGCATCCATCACGCGCGTTGCCTGACCCACAATCTCCGGACCAATACCATCGCCCGGTAATACCAATACTTTTTTAGTCATCTTGTTACTCTACTCTTTGAGTTTTGTAGAACGGTGCGTCGCGACGCACCCTACATTCAAATTTATATGTGTTAAACGCTGGGAAATTGCTTCAGGGCGAGGCATTTAGAATTTTTTAATGGGGAATTGACGTTCTGGTCAATGACCCAGAAAAAAATTCTAAATAACAAAGCACTGGAGTAATTTTACCTGTTAAACAGCCATGGGGCGCGTTTCTTACGCTCATTCTCATACTCAGTAATTGCCGCCTCTTGCTGCAAAGTAATACCAATATCATCCAGGCCATTCAACAAGCTGTGTTTGCGATCTTGCTCAACTTCAAATTTAATCACTTCGCCATTAGGACGAGTGACCGTTTGTTGTTCAAGATTGATATCCAGCTTGTAACCTTCGTTGGCTTCAGATTCTTTAAACAGCAAATCAACCGTATCGTGATCTAAAACTATCGGTAAGATACCGTTTTTGAAGCAGTTATTGAAGAAGATATCGGCGAAACTTGGCGCTATGACCGCTTTGAAGCCGTAATCCTCCAACGCCCATGGTGCGTGTTCACGGCTTGAGCCACAACCAAAGTTTTCGCGCGCCAGCAGGATCGAACCGCCTTTGTAACGCGGGAAGTTCAAAACGAAATCTGGGTTAATCGGACGCTGTGAATTGTCCATACCCGGCTCCCCATGATCAAGATAACGCCATTCATCGAATAAGTTCGGACCAAAGCCACTGCGCTTGATTGATTTCAAAAACTGCTTGGGAATAATCGCATCAGTGTCGACGTTAGCACGGTCTAAAGGCACCGTTAAACCTGTGTGTTGAGTAAAGGCTTCCATTAGTTCGCACCTCCAGTAATCGGTTGCAGTTCTAATTCACGAACGTCGGTGAAGTGGCCAAAAACAGCTGCTGCCGCGGCCATTCCAGGGCTTACCAGATGGGTACGTCCACCCTGCCCCTGACGACCTTCGAAATTACGGTTCGAGGTTGAAGCGCAATGCTCGCCTGGCTCTAAACGGTCAGCGTTCATTGCCAAACACATGGAGCAGCCCGGCTCACGCCACTGGAAACCTGCCTCGGTAAAGATTTTATCCAAGCCTTCCGCTTCAGCTTGTTCTTTAACCAGACCGGAACCCGGAACCACCATTGCCAATTTAACGCTGGCAGCTACTTTACGGCCTTTAGCCACAGCCGCTGCTTCGCGTAAATCTTCAATGCGTGAGTTAGTACAGGAACCAATAAACACTTTATCCACCGGAATTTGCGTGATCGGCGTATCCGCTTTCAGATCCATATATTTCAAGGCGCGCTCAATACCCTCTTTCTTCACAGGGCTTGCTTCGTTGGCTGGATTTGGAATCATGCCGGTAACGGGCTTAACCATTTCTGGCGAAGTTCCCCAGGTCACTTGTGGAATGATGTCTTCAGCTTTTAATTCGACCACTTTATCGAAGTGCGCATCAGCATCACTTTTCAGATCTTGCCAGGCTTTAACTGCCATGTCCCAATGCTCGCCTTTTGGTGCGAACGGACGACCTTTGACATACTCAATAGTTTTATCGTCAACAGCAACCAGGCCAATACGGGCACCGGCTTCGATGGCCATGTTACAGATGGTCATGCGACCTTCCATCGACAAGTCTTCAATCGCTGAACCAGCGAACTCGATGGCATGGCCATTACCACCAGCAGTACCAATTTCGCCGATAACTGCAAGCACGATATCTTTTGCGGTTACACCAACACCTAACTTGCCATCAACCTTAACCAGCATGTTCTTCATTTTCTTCTGGCGCAAACATTGGGTCGCTAACACATGCTCAACTTCTGATGTGCCGACACCAAACGCCATCGCTGCAAATGCGCCGTGGGTAGCTGTGTGTGAGTCACC
>JAPHRL010000239.1 GCA_026195755.1 Kangiella sp.
AAAGATGTTGGACGTAGCCTGTCAGCCAATGGAGCATTGAGTGGAGAGTTTGAAAATAGGTTTGATTGCCCGCTCATGAGATATTAGAAAGTCTCTGCCTCAAGTTCATGAATTTCTGTTGACTCCCGGCTATCGATAACATCGACACCTTGGGGAATCTCAAACTCGAAATGGTTTTCCTCAAACTCGGGATTCATAACCACATTGGTGAAATCTACCAAGGTCGATTGGCCTAGATTATCTTTAACCTGTAGCGCAACCAAATCATCGCCATTAAACTCAATGATTAACACTTCATATAAAGCATCAGGGTCGCGAGGCATAAGATGATAAATCATCACACCCTCCTGTTGGCCCTTAACCGCAGCCACTTCATAATTCGTTGCTACATCAAGTTGCGCCTGGCTCAATAAAGCAGCTGGTGAATTCGCTAACGTTTGATCAAGGCTCGACACATTAATCTGTTCGATATCAATATCAAACTGCCACAAGTTAACGCCATCTGCGATAATTTCCTGCTCGAATGGCTCTTTTACCACCCAGCGAAATAACTGAGGTCTTTGCAGTTCGAAATAACCGGAAGACTCATCAATCAAAGTACCGAACTCATCAGTGATGACCTGACTAAAGTCAGCCTTAAAACTATCAATCGCAGTTAGCTTTGCTTCTAAATTTTGTGGCGCATCAGCAGCCGCCAAAGTACTAAAACATAATAAAGCACCCGCAGAAACAAGTTGGGTTAATCGATTTTTTATACTTTTAATCATTATAGATACCATAATCTGGTCAAAGTTAACTACTTTATAGCCTAATCATACTGAATTAGGCCTTAACATCTTTCTCAATTATAGAAGGCTATGCAACATCCAGCGTCAGTGGTGTAGCCAAGACGCGGCGTTCTTTATTATTGAGCAAGGAGTTTACGCTCTTGTAAATGACGATGCTAAATAATAAAGAACAACAAAGTAAGCTTCCCACCCCTTTGAGCGTGAACGGTGAAGTTAAGACAAGGCATAAAATAATTTAATTGCGGAGTTTAGCTACTTAAACGACAAAATTTAATTATTTTATAACGCAGTATTAACAAACAAGTTAGCTCAAGGTCAGTCTTTTGGAGGTGGTGGGGCAAGTACTTCCCTCCCCCCATTCGAACCCATCTCCGACACTATACCAGCAGCCTCCATCGCTTCCACCATTCGCGCTGCTCGGTTGTAACCGATTTTTAAACGGCGCTGAATACCTGAAATCGAGGCACGACGCGTTTCTGTAACAATAGCTACTGCTTGATCAAAGAGCTCATCCTGTTCGCTGTCTTCATCACCATCCATGCCCGGCATACCTGGAATGGGCACCTCACTGGTTCCAGTGATAACTTCATCAATATAGTCTGGCTCGCCACGTTGCTTCCAGTCTTCAACCACACGATGTACTTCATCATCATCCACAAAGGCACCGTGAATCCGCGTTGGAATATTGGAGCCCCCCGGTAGATACAACATGTCACCCATACCTAATAATTGTTCCGCGCCCATTTGATCAAGAATAGTACGCGAGTCAATTTTTGATGAAACCTGGAAGGCAATCCGCGAAGGAATATTCGCTTTAATCAAACCGGTAATAACATCAACCGACGGTCTTTGCGTGGCTAGAATCAGGTGGATACCGGCCGCACGCGCTTTCTGCGCAATACGGGCAATAAGTTCTTCAACTTTTTTACCTACAATCATCATCATGTCAGCAAGCTCATCAATAACGATCACTATCGATGGTAACTTTTCTAATGTTGGCGGCTCTTCTTCAAGGCCATCGGTTGGTTGCCATATCGGATCTTTAATTGGCTCACCAGCCTTAATAGCATCTAAAACTTTCTTGTTATAACCGGCAAGGTTGCGCACCCCTAACGCTGACATCAAGCGATAGCGGCGTTCCATTTCACCCACCGACCAACGCAAGGCATTAGCGGCGTCTTTCATATCAGTGACCACTTCGCATAATAGATGTGGAATACCTTCGTAGACACTGAGCTCAAGCATTTTGGGGTCAATCATGATCAGTCGTAAATCATCCGGGGATGACTTATACAACATACTGATGATCATGGCGTTAACACCGACCGATTTACCGGAGCCTGTAGTACCCGCTACTAACAAATGCGGCATCTTAGCCATATTCACGACAACTGGATTACCCGCAATATCTTTACCCAGCGCCATACTCAAAGGTGATTTCACTTTTTCAAATTCATCACAGGCCAGGACTTCGCGTAAACGCACAATTTCACGTGACTCATTAGGAATCTCGATCCCCACATAAGTTTTGCCGGGAATCACTTCAACCACACGAACTGAAATCGTTGATAACGAACGTGCCAAATCTTTTGCCAGGTTGGAAATCTTACTAACCTTGACTCCCGGTGCTAACTCTAATTCGAAACGGGTAATCACAGGTCCTGGATGAACTTCCATGACCTGCGCCTCGACACCGAAGTCTTTCAGCTTTAATTCAACCAGGCGCGACATCGCTTCGAGCGCCTCTTCCGAGAAATGGTTCTTAGGTGGTTCAGGCTCGTCCAACAATTCCATGGCCGGCATTGGCCCAACAGGCACGTCATCGAACAAACGTTTTTGCTTAGCTTTTGCCGCCGATTTAGCCGGGGCTGGTGACGGCACTACTCTAGGCTCAACCCTGACCGGGCTGCGAGTCTCACGCTTCACTTTTTCTTGTTTAAGGGCTTCCTGACGTTTAACAACTGATTCTTTTACCGACTTTTGTTCTTGCTTACGGTCTCTGAAATTCTCGTACCATTCAACAACCTTACTCCAGCTTTGCACAAACCATACCCCAACCCTGTCCATGATGTTTAGCCATGAAATCCCGGTGAACAGAGTCAAACCAGACAAAAACAGAGCCAGTAGGATAAGAGTGGTGCCATATAGGCCCAGCCCGTCTATAGTCAAACTGATTATAAACTCGCCCAAAATGCCACCAGAGGTATAGCTTGGCTGAATTTCTGGGTCAAAGAAATGTAAGCTGCATAAACCTGCCCCACCGATCACCGCCATCAACAACCCAAGCCCTTTGACAGCCCAGAACGCATTGGGGTGCTCATGCTCAATATTTCTTTCGGTGTAAAGTATGTAACCAGAATAAGCGAATATAATTGGAATTAAATAGGCTAAATAGCCAAACAAGTGCAAAAAGAAATCAGCAAACCAGGCTCCTCCCTTACCGGCAGAGTTCTGGATTGGGCCGCCATTACCATTGGTAAATGAGCCAGGGTCATTATGGCTGTAAGTCAATAACGCTAATAAAAAGAATAATGCTAGAGTGACCAATAGGATCATACCGCCTTCGCTGAGGCGTTTACGCAGGATCGCTTTGGACTCCAACGCTTGCGGAGACTTTCGAGTAGCAGATTGTTTAGTTTTTGTTTTACTCAAAATACTTTCCTTTCATAATTTGCAGTTATTCTAAAGCATGTTTCAGCTATCTCAAGCGCTTAATTGTGGCGAATTCTGAACTGTGGCCCATCCCTAGCGCTTATCGGGATTAATAGGTAACAAGCTGGTTTCCTTAACCTCTTCCATCACCATATAAGATCGTGAGGCGCTAACGCCTGGTAACATAAGCAAGGTTTCACCCAACAACTTACGGTAAGCCTTCATATCAGCAACACGAGCTTTCAATAGATAGTCGAAATCACCAGACACTAGGTGGCACTCTAAAATAGTTGGCAACATGGTCACAGCCTGTTTGAATTCTTCGAACACATCCGGTGAGGTTCTAGACAAACGAATCTCCACAAAAACCAGTAACGAAGCGGCCAGTTTCATGGGATTTAACTTAGCCGAATAGCCCTCAATAAACCCATTAGTCTCAAGCCTTTTAACACGCTCCAGACATGGCGTTGCACTTAGCCCAACACGCTTTGCTAATTCAACATTAGAGATCCGACCATTTTGCTGCAACTCATTCAGGATCCGCAGGTCAATTCTGTCTAATATCTGCTTGCTGTCACTCTGAACTTTCAAAGTATTTTCCTTGCCAAAACAACACTTATTTAGTGTTTTATACTACAAAACCAACAATAACAGCAAACAATTCTTTATATTCATCATTATAATAGCGCATCCCTCTTTGAGGTAAACCTTGATTTATTGGAGCTGAAAATATGTTGATTGGGGTCCCAAAAGAAATTAAAAACCACGAATATCGCGTGGGAATGGTACCAGCTAGTGTTCGTGAAGTGATAGCTCATGGACACCAAGTTATCGTTGAAACTAATGCTGGTATTGGTATCGGTTTTACTGATGAAGACTATGAAGCTGTTGGCGCAACTATTGCACCCTCAGCTGAAGCAGTGTTTGCGCAAGCGGACATGATAGTGAAAGTAAAAGAACCATTGGCAGATGAACGTAAGCGTTTACGCGAAGGACAAATACTATTCACTTATCTTCATTTGGCTCCAGATATGCCACAAACAAAAGACTTAGTTAAGTCTGGTGCTGTGTGTATAGCTTATGAAACCGTGACAGGAGCAGCAGGCGGCCTTCCACTACTGGCTCCAATGTCAGAAGTTGCTGGACGTATGTCAATTCAGGCCGGTGCTGAATGCTTAGAGAAATCTAACGGCGGCCGTGGCATGTTATTGGGCGGCGTACCTGGTGTTCAACCTGCCAAAGTGGTTGTTATTGGTGGCGGTGTTGTCGGTACTAACGCAATCAAAATGGCGGTTGGTATGGGCGCGCGCGTTATTGTTCTTGACCGCAACGTCAATGCATTGCGTCGCATTGATGCAGAATTTGGCTCACAAGTGGAAACGGTTTACTCAAGCCATGACTCACTTGAGAAACATGTTATTTCAGCAGATCTGGTTATTGGTGGTGTTTTGATTCCAGGTGCCGCCGCTCCTAAATTAGTGACAGAAGATATGGTAAAGCGTATGCAGCCCGGTGCTGTACTAGTTGACGTTGCCATCGATCAGGGCGGCTGTTTCGAAACATCGAAAGCAACAACCCATGCTGATCCAACTTATATTCTTCATGATGTGGTTCATTATTGTGTAGCCAACATGCCAGGAGCTGTGCCGCGCACATCAACCTTTGCATTAAACAACGCAACTTTACCATTCATCATAAATATTGCCAATAAAGGCTATAAGAAGGCCTTGGCAAACGACCCACACCTGTTGAACGGTTTGAACGTCTACCGCGGAAAAGTTACTGAGCGCTCAGTAGCCGAAAACCTAGGATTTGACTATGTAGAGCCAACTACTGCGTTAGGTATTAGTACCGATACGATGTAAGCAGTAGTACTGCTGTAACAAAAAAAGCCACTCTATAATGAGTGGCTTTTTTTTATGTGAAGTTTATTTCACCAGCCTCAAGCTATAGTTGCCTGAACCGGAATAAGAATAGACTACCATCCGATAATAACCTGAATTAGCTGTATAACTAATCGTTTCTTGCGATGCCGGAGTTTCTGAAATAGCTACCTGATACCAGTTATAGCCATTCCACCGCTCGAGCTTTAAATCAAAGTCCGCACTGCTTGGCCCTGTCAAATCGCCGGCGATGGTACCACCCGAATAATAGAACCAGCTACCGTCAGGCTGTATTTGAGATCCCTGATGGTTCAAATAACCGGTGTATGTGTCACCTTGCTCAGGCGGTTCTGAGTCCGTTACGCCGTAGTTATACACATTGGTCCAGGCACAATATTTATAACCAGCCCGGGCCAACCAAAAATAGCTACAATTAGAATCATAACTGTCGCGACCAGTACGTACCTCGTAACCAGAAAACTTCATACCATTGAGATGATAAAGTTGGCCATTCTTCTTCATCGAAAAATGCAAATGCGGGCCGGTTGATTGTCCGCCATTACACAAAGCTTGCGGCTTATCATTGGCGTAGTTGGCGACGCGGACGTCACGGCCTACTCTTGAACCAGTAACATACTGAATATTTTCGATATGATAATAGGTAGTTGACCAACCATCCTCATGGATAATTTCTGTAAAACATGATGAGTGATTTTTTATGGTTCCCGGTGCTGCGGATGAGACCCAGATATGGCTTAAATTATCGCCCCAATAACCGCCCGCATTAAAGTCCAGGGATGACTGCGGGTAACGACCACTACCATGATTGGTATGACTACCACCATTACGCCATGATTCACCCGCTGGGAAAGGTAGTTGAAAGTAGTCATTGATATCGGAAATTGTCACTAGTTGTGCTTTCGATTCTTCTTCTTTTTTCTTGCCTTCAAATAATTTCCGATAAGCTTTCCCAACCTCTTTAGATGATGTTGTATCACCTTTGCCACCCCGTTTTCTTAAGATCCCCATAGCCCCATCACTCTCTTTGGAGAGAATTAGCATAATCGCATTTTGCGCATCTTTATCGCTGGTTAACTTGTCATTGCGCCCCGTAAGCTCAAAAGAGTGGTCTCGATAAAACCCTTTGGCTAAACGACTACTGATATCTTCAAGCTGCTCTCTAAAACCAACTTTCTTTGATAAGTCTCCAAAAGGCCTATCCAGTTTTGAAGCAGTACTCGATTGGGTAACCACTCCGGTTTGATGTTCCATTAATGCAATCAACACTTTGGGACTAACGGATGAATATCCGGCATAGTGAGAAATCTCTTCTGCATACGGAACCAAATGAGGTGCATGAGCTTGTAAATATTCCTCAATATCAAAGTTCAGCATTTCATCGTAGCTATAAATGAATTCTTGTTTCGAAATGCCTTGAGAGTGAGTGCTTTGAGGCTGCTCATCTGCTTCTTCTGCGTGTATTGGTGTTGTATAAGCACCTAATGCCATTAAGCCAGCCAGTGCACAAGACTTTCCCACAAGCCCGCTATTGAACCCTTTCATAATGTCCCCTCATTCCCCTGGATATAAAGCATGAATACACTTTATTTTAATTAAATCTTAGAGTTGGGAAGTTTAATCGAAATCGAGTAAAAGTGAGACAGCGGTAGCTTGTTTTTATGACTGAAACAGGCAACACGTCAAAAATGTACCTTTTGATACAGCTGAGATAAAAAAAGATGCTAACTTAAAAGGAGTAAACTAACGAATCAATGGAAAGTTTGTCATTAGCCCATTAATAGAAACTAACGCTAAAATTCGATAGTCGCTGCCACAAACAACAAAACAATGGCCACGGCAATGCAAACATCTCTTACCAGGTGGCTCTCTGTTGGTGCAGGCTCTTGATGGTAATCATCTTCGGCGTCAAATAAGTCTGCATCTTCGGAAGTAAAGTCTGCTGCTTGCCAGCCATCGACGATCTCGCGAGCTTGAACATAGTCTTCATCATGCACCCATACCTTAACATTATTCATTGCCGCAGCCTCTCCTACAGCTCCCTGCATGCCCATTCCTCTAACTTGCGCGTAAATATCAGATGAGGTTAATAAATCTCGAATAATGGTAGCATCCATTGCATTTTCTGCGTGATATACAATTTTCATAATTAACTGCCATGATCTCCTTTTAAAATAAAAATTTGAACATAAAAAAACCGCGTCATTTGACGCGGTTTTTTTAGATCTAAATGTACAATTCTATAAATTATACTTTAGTTACGTTAGCAGCTTGAGCGCCTTTAGGGCCTTGCTCGATATCGAACTCAACACGTTGGCCTTCTGCTAAAGTTTTGAAACCGTCACCTTGAATAGCGCGGAAATGTACAAATACATCTTCGCCTTGCTCTTGCTCGATGAAACCAAAACCTTTAGATTCGTTGAACCACTTAACGGTACCAGTGATCTTAGACATAATATAACTCCAAAGCTAATTGCTTAAAAAAATAAAGTTGTTGCCAAAAACGGCGGTCTTACTGAGATAAAATTGACACTAACTTAGATAACAAATAGCGAGGTACGACTTGAAGTGAATCTATGAAGCTAAGGCCCACTGATTTACTTGGTGTATCATCGAAAATGTATCCATTCGATAGCTGTTATTTTAACCAGCGATGAAAAGAATACTATATACACCGCAGAAGTAAAGATTTTTTTAGCATTTAACTGAAAAGTCATACTTTTGTCATAGTCAGAAATATGCAATAGTTTCAGAAGCCTAGCAACTACCCCATTACTTTAATAAGGATAAATCATGGCCCAGACTGAGAACAAAACTAAGCCTACTGAGCAGGAGGTTGACAACTTCTTAAAACAAGTTGAACCAGCTCAAAAGCAACAAGACTGCCTGCAAATTCTTGCCATGATGAAAAAAGCCACTGGGTCAGAGCCTAAAATGTGGGGCGATAGCATGATTGGCTTTGGTCAGTACCATTACAAGTACGCCAGTGGCCGAGAAGGCGACTGGTTCTTAACAGGGTTCTCGCCACGCAAGCAAAACATCAGCCTTTATATCATGGCTGGCTTTAAGCAGTATGGGGAATTAATGAGCAAGCTAGGCAAATATAAGACGGGCAAGTCCTGCCTGTATATTAATAAACTGGCCGATGTTGATGTGGAAGTACTTGAAAAACTGATTGATTTATCAGCAACTTATGTAGAAGAAAACCAGTCAGGCTGTTAATGCGCCTGCTGGTTGTCTAACTCATTATCGGCAACTTGTTGCAGTAGCGCTGAAAACCAGATTTTCTTTACCTTGTCAGCGTCCAAGCCATATAGATTTGCATCACTAGCGATTTGTTGGATCGCAGCATCAATCTCTTTTTCTTCAATACGATGCTCTTCATTCATTAGAATCTCCAATACAATAAGCCTACCGCCTAGAATAATGCCTATCTGACTTATTATCAATGCATCTATGCATTAGCGGCGTATTTATCTTGCCAAACAAGCTTGGCCGGACTCTATGGAAACAATAGATTAAGATTATCGAATAAAGGTTTATTTTTAGCCTTTAAATCCCTACAATTTGCCCTTAAAAATTATTAATAGACAAGAATTTAGCGGAGAAACCTAATGAGCGAAACTCGCCATTTTAAGTGCCTGATTTTAGGCTCTGGACCAGCTGGATATAGCGCTGCTGTTTATGCGGCACGTGCTAACTTGAATCCGGCAATCATTACCGGTATCCAACAAGGCGGCCAATTGACCACCACCACCGATGTTGATAACTGGCCTGGTGATAATGAAGGTGTCCAAGGACCAGAGTTGATGGTTCGCATGCAAAAACATGCTGAACGATTTGGCACTGAGATGATCTTCGACCATATCCATACCGTAGAATTGAAAAATCGCCCTTTCACACTTACCGGCGATAGTGGTACTTACACTTGTGACGCTTTAATTATCTGTACTGGCGCTTCAGCTAAATACCTTGGCCTACCATCTGAAGAAGCTTTCATGGGTAAGGGTGTTTCAGCTTGCGCAACCTGCGATGGATTCTTCTATCGACAGCAAAAGGTTGCAGTTATTGGCGGTGGTAATACTGCAGTTGAAGAAGCACTATATTTATCAAACATCGCTAGCGAGGTTCATTTAGTTCATCGCCGCGATGAGCTGCGTTCTGAAAAGATACTACAGGACAAGCTTTTTGAGAAAGCTAAAAATGGTAATGTAGTTCTCCATTGGCACCGCACTCTCGAAGAAATCGTTGGTGACGATATGGGCGTAACAGGTATTCGTATTAAGAGTACTCAGGACGATTCAATAGAAGAGTTAGAGCTACAAGGTGTTTTCATCGCTATCGGTCATAAACCAAACACCGATATCTTCGAAGGACAGCTGGAAATGAAGGATGGCTATATCGTGGTTAAAAGTGGTCTGGCAGGCAATGCAACAGCAACGTCAGTTGAAGGAGTGTTTGCCGCTGGCGATGTCTGTGACCATGTTTATCGTCAAGCCGTCACTTCTGCTGGCACAGGCTGTATGGCAGCTCTGGATGCGGAGAAATATCTTG
>JAPHRL010000007.1 GCA_026195755.1 Kangiella sp.
AGCAGGTCGTATTCCAGCGGGTCAAGATCGGTGATTTTCATCGCGTATGCGACCAAGGAACCGGCACCAGAACCACGACCAGGCCCGACCGGCACGCCATTATTTTTGGACCATTGAATAAAGTCGGCAACGATTAAGAAGTAGCCGGGAAACCCCATGTCATTGATAACGTCCAACTCGATTTGTAAGCGTTCATCATATTCTTTGCGAATCTCGGCGAAATCCTCTGCGTTGCGATCAAACAACTGATCAAGCCGCTCTTCGAGACCCTCTTTTGAGACTTTCTCGAAGTATTGAGCAATGGTCATGCCTTCTGGGATTGGGAATTCCGGTAAGAAATACTCGCCAAGGCGCATATCCAGATTACAGCGCTTAGCAATTTCAACGCTGTTTTCCAGCGCTTCAGGAATATCCTCAAACAGCTCGACCATTTCTTGCTCGCTACGCAAATACTGCTGTTCGCTGTATTCGCGTGGACGACGCGGATCGGCTAATACACGGCCCTGATTAATGCAAACTCTCGCTTCATGGGCATCGAAATCTTCTTTATGGATAAAACGTACATCATTGGTTGCCACCACCGGTGTGCTAGCGCCCTGCGCCAGGCCAATCACCTGATGAATGTATTCGTTTTCTTGCGGGCGACCGGTGCGCTGTAATTCGAGGTAATAACGATCTTTGAAATGATGATTCCAGAAACCAAGATTTGAGGCTGCCTGATCCATATTGCCAGCTAGCAAAGCTTTACCCACATCGCCCTGGCGACCACCGGATAAAATGATCAAGCCTTCCGCATATTCTGGTAGCCATTCTTTTTTAACTAAGGGCAAGCCACGATGTTGGTTCTTCAGATAAGCGCGAGAAATAAGGTACTTGAGATTGAGGTAACCGGTATTGTTCATGCACAGAGCTGTGACACGAAAATATTCATCCTCATCATTAGGATTCTGAATTAATAAGTCAGCACCTGCTATCGGCTTGATGCCCGCTGAGACTGACTGAGAGTAGAACTTAACCAGGCCACACATGTTCATCTGGTCAGTCATGGCGATAGCCGGAATCTTGTGTTCCTTGCAGGTCGCAATCAGTGGCTTGATCCGCACAACACTATCCACCATAGAGTATTCGGTATGCATTTTGAGGTGAATAAAGCGTGGTGTCATAGTGTTCTGTCTGTTAGCTCTTGTTGTTTTAACTTGTTAGATGTCTTGATGATCTGACTTATTATAAAAGCCAGCCAAATTGTTTCCAGTGTTTTAATGGCTTTGATAGTTTTAATTATAATTTCAATAACTTAGCTGTGGTTTTCTAGAAGTCGAGCATTCGCTGTACAGGAGCATAAGAACGGCGATGAATCGGCGTGATTCCCAACTTTACAATTGCCTCTCGGTGCTGCTGAGTCGGGTAACCTTTATGCTTGGCAAAACCATATCCTGGATAAGCCTGCTCCATTTCAACCATTTCATTGTCCCGTGCCACTTTCGCCAGAATCGATGCAGCACTGATAGCAGGTTCTTTGCTATCGCCTTTGATGATAGCCTCCATACGACAGTCTAGTTCCGGACAGTGGTTACCATCAATCAGAGCCAACTCGGGCGAATGGCTTAATGTTTCAACCGCGCGCTTCATGGCGAGGAGGCTGGCCTGCAAAATATTGATACGGTCAATTTCTTCGACTTCAGCCCGCGCTATCGACCAGGCCAGGGCCTTCTCTTTAATCTCAAGGGACAACGCCTCGCGTCGCTTTTCAGTCAGTTTTTTTGAGTCAGCCAGTCCCGTAATGGGATTTGCTGGATCGAGAATCACTGCAGCTGCAACGACCGGGCCCGCTAATGGGCCACGCCCCACTTCATCCACACCTGCGATTAAAATTGTTTGCTCCATAGCCTACTCTTTTTATGATCCGACTTATATTTCCAAGATAACTTTTAGCGTGTATTAGCCAACCACCATTGTGTAATCGAGTTGGCGGCATACACGTCAGCGTCTTTGCGTAGCTTACTATGCCATTCATCAAAAACCGTTTTTGTTTCTTGCCAACGTTGACCATCATCTTCCAGCCAGGCGCGAACCTCGGCAAATATATTATCTGGCGTGCATTCGTCCTGAATAAGCTCAGGTATTAAAGGCTTTTTAGCCAATAGGTTAGGAATAGCGAAGGTATCAATAATCAGCAATCGTTTGAATATCTGATAACTGAAACCGCCGACTTTATAAGCAACCACGGTTGGGCGCTTAATTAGCATGGCTTCTAAGGTCGCGGTGCCGGATGCCATGACCAATAAGTCGCTGGCTGCCATGCAGTCTCTCGATTGACCGTCAACTAACTGAATGTCAGGCGCGTCAGTTGTTTCTTGTAGTAACGTTTCAAACTGGTGGCGACGAGCCTGGTTAGCCATCGGCGCTATAAACTTAGTATCGGGGTAAAAATCCTGAATCAACTTTGCGGTTTCGATAAAGTCCTGCCCCAGGAACTTCATTTCAGAACCACGACTGCCGGGCATGATACAAATGACACGCTTAGCACCAACATCAGACAATCCTAAGCGCTGTCTAGCCTCTAACTTATCCATCTCCATCGGGATCTGATCCGCCAGCGGATGGCCAACACAGAAGTTATCAATCGCATGGCGCTGATAGATACCCTGCTCAAAAGGAAATAGGCATAGCATTAGATCGGTAGCTTTGCGGATTTTAAAAATGCGCTTTGGGCGCCAGGCCCAGACTGAAGGGCTGACGTAATGAATGGTTTTGATGCCTTTTGCCTTAAGCTGCTTCTCTAGACCAATATTAAACTCGGGCGCATCGATGCCGATAAACATATCGGGTGGCGACTCAATCCAGCGCTTGGCTATCTCGCGACGCATTTTTAACAGTTCCGGGAGACGTTTTAGGATAGGTACGATGCCCATGACCGCCAAGGATTCCATGGGATACAGGCTTTCACAGCCTTCGGCCTGCATCAAATCGCCAGCAATGCCTTCAAATTCGGCATTGGGAAAGTGTTTCTTAAGCTCTTTAATTAAACCTGCACCTAAAATATCGCCGGAAGACTCTCCGGCGATAATGGCAATCTTGGTTACTGATTCTGCTACGGTATTGTCAGCAAAAGGCGATGTTTGCATCGCTATTCCCCTTTGTTCTTTTGTACTCGAGCATATACTTAAGCACGCGCTTAGGCAGACCTAGGGTTTGCAGTAGTTGTTAAAACAATCTTAGCGCAAAATACCACGGTTCGCGTTCTGCAAAAATTCTACCATTTGTTGCACATGGGGATCGGAACTTTCCGACAATTCAGCAATGGCCTCTTCAATTTTGAGCGACTTGCGATAAATGGCGCGATAAGCACGCTTTAACTCGCTAATAGTCTCAGAGGAGAAGCCACGACGCTTCAAGCCTTCTGAATTAAGGCCATAAGGCGCGTTCTCAGCAACCAATACAAACGGGGGGATATCTTTACTAATCGCACAATCCATACCGATAAAGGCATGGTCACCGATTTTGCAGAACTGATGAATTTTGGCAAAACCGGACATGATAACGTGATCACCCACATGGACATGACCCGCTAGCGTCGCATTATTAGACATAATGGTGTTGTCACCCAACACACAATCATGTGCGATGTGGGTATACGCCATGAACCAACCATTATTACCTACTCGAGTTTCCGAGCCGTCCTGTACCGTACCGCGATGTACCGTACAGCACTCTCTGAACACGTTACCATCACCGATGATGGTTCGAGTAGGCTCGCCCGCATACTTTTTATCCTGATTTTCTTCACCAATTGAAGAAAACTGGAAAAAACGATTGTTTTTCCCGATGGTGGTGTAGCTTCCAATAACCACATGAGGACCGACTACAGTCCCTGAATCGATGGAAACATCTTTACCGATAATTGAATATGGGCCAATTTCTACGTCGTCAGCAATCTTTGCTGATGGGTCAATAATGGCGGTTGAATGGATCACGCAATATCCTTCTTTGCACACATAAGTTCAGCGGAACAGACTACTTTGCCGTCTACGGTGGCAACAGCCGAAAACTTCCACAAATCGCGCTTTCGCTTCACGACTGTAACTTCCATGACCACTTGGTCGCCTGGCTCGACTGGTTTCTTGAAACGAGCATCATCAATACCAACAAAATAGAATAGTGAATCATCGGTGGGCAAAGATTCGGTTGTTTTAAATGCCAAGATGCCACTGGCTTGAGCCATTGCTTCAAGCATCAAAACTCCTGGGAAAACTGGGCGATGTGGAAAGTGTCCTGGGAAAAAAGGCTCATTGACGGTAACATTTTTTATTGCCTTCAAATATTCCCCAGCCTTAAAATCGACCACACGGTCAACCAATAAAAAAGGATAACGATGCGGTAAATGTTTCATCACCTCATAGATATCCATAGAATTCATTTCTGTTACTTTATTATCGCTCATCATTATCGTCTCTTGAGTCTTTTAGCTGTGCTAATTCTTTTTCCAGCTGTTTTAGTTTACGCCACATATCATCCAGCTGTCTGAAACGTACCGCACTTTTATGCCATTCCTTATTGCTCTGGAATGTTGTGCCTGAAGAATAGGCTCCAGGCTCTGTAATTGATTTGTTTACAAAGGTTGTCGCTGTAATATGTGCTCTATCACATACCTTAAGGTGCCCAATTATACTCACTCTGCCAGCAATTGTGCAGTGCTTTCCTATAGTAGTGCTACCCGCAATCGCAGTACAGCCCGCAATCGCAGTGTGGTCACCTATGACAACGTTGTGTGCAATATGGATATGATTATCTAATTTAACGCCTGTTCCAATGATAGTGTTCTCTAGAGCGCCACGGTCTATCGCGGTATGTGCGCCTATTTCTACTGAGTCACCAATAATGACACTGCCGACTTGTGGTATTTTAACCCACTCTCCTTGATCATTAGCATAACCAAAGCCATCGGAGCCGAGCACAACATTGGCGTGAATGATGCAATCCCTGCCAATTTCAACAGAATGATAAATGACTGTATTAGGGTAAATAAGCGTATTAGCGCCTATTTTAGCTTTCTCACCAATAACAACCCCAGCGCCGATGATAGCGTTATCATTGATTACGGCACCATCTTTGATGACCGCATGCTCATCTACCGTTACATTAGAGCCCAATTGAGCTGTTTCAGCGATGACCGCACTTGAGGCTATGCCCTTTTCGGGAAGGGGTGTGGAATCAAACATCTGGGCAACCTTTGCGTATCCTAAATAAGGATCTTTCATCACCAACAGATTTCCACTGAGTTGCTCAGCAACGACAGGGCTCACTATCAAGGCAGAGGCTTGACTGCTTTCAAGGTGGCTTAGATATTTGTTATCACTGATGAAGCTGAGTTCACCTTTTTGCGCTTTATTTAACGGCGAAACCGCAGTTATCACTAACTGCGGTTCACCTTTAAGCTCAGCGCCAATATGCTCAGCAATTTCTTGAAGTGTTTTTTGCAACCTATGACTACCTGACATTACCTTTTAAAGAATAATACTACTCACTTATCAACAGGTTGCAATATTTTTAACTGA
>JAPHRL010000071.1 GCA_026195755.1 Kangiella sp.
ATTTTCCAGTGTCAAAGGTGCATTAAACCAGACTGAACGCACATCATCGCGTGCATAGATTGCGTCAATCTGCTGCTTGGTTGCAGTGACACCCACCATTGGCAAACTGTTGAAGCTGATACCGCTATTAACACCTAAATTTTCTAAAGCTTGCAATTGTGATAAAGAAGCAGGTTTATAGCCTTCAAAAGTGACAATCACCTCAAACGCTTCTTGCTCAGTTGCATCAGATAACAAATCAGTTAATTGAGGACCGAGCGACTTAGCGTGCCCTGCCATTGCAGATAAACCTAGACCGGCTGCCAATATGGCACCGTAAATAGGTTTGGTTTTTAAGTTTAATTGACTCATGTTAGGAAACCCCCGTTGGATTGAAGGTTTGAGCTTCCCACAAAGTTATAAAAAGAATAATTAGGGAAATCCCCTAGTCGGGATTAGGGGTAGCACCCGTGCTGATTAGAAGACAAGGCTAAATAAACTTATAGCCAGCAATCAAACCAAAGGTAATTGAAGTTACTAAAGCGATAATTAGGCCGTAAACTCCGAAGCCAAATGCCTCGCTTAAAGAAGCTTTAAATACTAACAGGCTGAATAATGCTGAAAGACAAAAACCGACAATGACACTGATGAACACCAGTGTTATCTGATTCATAATATATTTAGTTTTAATCGGCCTAATTATTGCGAAAAACGTTAATACCATTGCTGGATAGATAATGATTAAAGTCACAAAGATAATAGTGTGAGCAATCCAGTTACCGGACAAAAATATCAGAGTTGCTATCCAAAAAAGCATGCAGGTGATTAATGGAGATACAACAAGAGCCAGTCTTTCCTTAGAAATTGTAGTATTCGTATCGGTTGTCATAAATTAAACCAGCAAATTATGTTTTGCTGCGTAGCGAACTAACTCAGCGGTATTGGACACGTCGAGTTTTTCCAACACTTTTCCTCGGTGATTTTCAGCAGTTTTAACGCTAATATCCAACGCACGGGCAATATCCTTTGTGGTTTTACCATCAACTACCAAGTGAAATACTTCACGTTCACGCTGAGTTAAATTTTTGTAGGGATCCTGCCATTCTTTGTCTGGTTGGGAGTATTGGGTAGCGAGAACACTTGCGGCATATTGACTGTAATAGGTTTTACCACTGGCCAAGGCTTTAACTGCATCAATTAGTTCTTCACTGGCGCTATCTTTTAATAAATAACCCGACGCCCCCGCTCTAACCATGTGAATGACATACTCCTGTTCTTCATGCATGGTCAGCACCAGTATTTTACATTCGGATAACTTGTCATGAATTCGCTTAACAACTTCCATGCCATTAAGCTCAGGCATAGAAATGTCAATGACGGCTACTTGAGGCTTTACCTCCAGTGCTTTTGCAACTGCCTCTAGACCATTAGACGCTTCGGCAACTACTACGCAGTCAGAGTCTTTACTTAATAAACTGACCAATCCTTGTCTTAAAATGGTGTGATCATCTGCCAACATTACTCGAATCATACAGAGCTATCTCCATTGCTAATTGCACCGGTGATGATGACTTTTATTTCACAGCCCTTATTCGGCTTTGATTCAACCATCAACTGTCCTCCAAATGCTGCAACCCGATCACGCATCGCAGATAGTCCAAACCCTTCCGATGACTCTAAAGCTTCTTTAGTCATACCCACACCATTATCCTTAATTTTGATCACCAGCATTCGTTCGGTGGCAATAACAGTTATATCAATATGAGTAGCTTCAGCATGCTTAATGGCATTGGTAATCGCTTCTTGTACCACTCTAAAAACAAGGGTTTGCGTTTCATCATCAAGGCTTACTGATAACTGCTGGTGCAACTGTATTTGAATATGATTCTTTTCGCCCATTACTCGTGCAAGCCACTGTAAGGCTGGTATCAAACCCAGGTCATCAAGGATTCGCGGGCGCATTAAGCGAGAAATTTCTCGAGTATCACTTAGTGCCTGTCTGGCCAGGTTCAAAGCCTCATCAAGCTCTTTAGGATCCGGCAGCCCCTCTTTATGCATTTGTTGCAACTGGTTGATCAACGCGGTCAGTAATTGTCCAACCCCATCATGCAATTCTCGAGCGATATGCTTTCTTTCGTCTTCCTGAACGCGCCACACGCGCTTTGCCAAAGTGCGCATTTGCTGATTGCCACTGAGCAGTTCCTGGGCAATCTTTTGCTGCTTTAGGTTAAGCTCATTAACCAGTTCTGAAATATCTTTTTCACTGTTCATTATTCACACCGAGCTCCATTAGGTTATCATCGAAAGCAACGATGTTTTGTTGTTCTATAAATACCGAACGTGAATCTTCCGGTAGTTGCTTTAAAAGATGATTGAGTTGTTGTTGTGCTCGTTGGCGATATAGTGTTGGCGATTGACCTGATTGTTCAACCAGCAAAGCGCGCAGACGATTCAACTGGAAACTTCTCCAGTAATCTCCCATTCTACGCATAAGCTGATCTGCTTCATTTAATGATTGCTCCAACATCTGCCTGTCATTGTTGATGAACGAATAGGCAGCTTCTAATTCTAGCAGGTGAATATATTCGTATTGATGGAGCCCCATATCATAAAGACGTATTTGTTGTGCTAGCTTCGGGAAACCCTCTTTATCAGTTTTAAGGGAACGCCTGGCCTGATCCAGTAAGTATCGTAATTTGGTCGCCTCGGGTATGTTGGATTTATCAAACATATCAACCAGGAACTGTTCGGACTTAAGGGTTTTCTCTTCAGTGCGCAACAGCAAAGTCTTATAATAAAACTGTTGCTCAACACTTCCCTTATTAATCACCAGATCATTTAATGCCTCAAGCTGCATCTGTAAAGCGTCCCAATTACCAGTAAGAGAATGCCAGTCAGCCAGCCATAAGCCAAACTCAATTACACCACGGATATCGTTACGTTCCTGTAATTGCTGATGAAGAGATTGTAACTTAGGAACACTTTGTTCAAAGTTGCCCTGCAAAAAACTCAATTTTGCAAGGTAAGCTTCTGCAACAAGAGCCTCTTCTAATAATCCCAACTCATTGGAGTCTTGTAGAGCCTTTTCAAAGATAAAATAGGCGCTACGCCAATTTCCCATGGCCAACTCCATTTGCCCAAGATTTTCCCGAACCCTGATAACACCTACGGGATCTTGTACTTTCTGGTAAGCCTGCTCAGCCTGCTGCCAATAAACTAAAGCATTTTCTGGATTTGACAGTAAGTAATAAATGAAGCCGATATTGTTCATGCTCTCAGCTTTAAGCCACTCATCCCCAAGGTTCATGCGCAAGGATAACGCCTGTCGATAATTCTCAAGTGCTTTCTCATAAAGGCCCTGCTCTTCGTCAATGATGCCCATTTCATTATAGGCGTTGGCTTTTCCTTCCATGTCATTGAGAGATTCGTAAACAGAAAGACTCTGCTCAAGGAAATTAATGGCATCTTCATGCTGTCCTTGAATCGAATGAACAGATGCAAGGTTGGACATGCTGGTTGCCATGCCATTTTGATCATTGGCAGTTTTACGCTTGTATAAACCCTGTTGATAATAATCCTGCGCCAGCTCCAAATTGCCAAGACGCTGATATGCTACCCCCATAGCATTTAATACATCGCCTTCCAAGTTAATGTCCTGCAACTTTTTAGCAATGACCAAAGCTTTAACCAAGTAATCATCAACAGCAGTTTGGGCATCACCTGACCATATTGATACCTTTGCCAGTTCAAACCATGCGCTGGGATGATTAGGGTCAAGATCAACTACTTGCTGCAGAATTTTTTCCGCTTTGGGAAATTGTTGGATGGTGACATAAAGTTCGGCAAGTGAAAATTTAATATCAATATTTACCGGGTATTGCTCAATAAGGTTAAGATAATCGATCTCAGCCTGCTCAAATTTTTCAGCAAGCTCATTCAAAATAGCGGTCGAATGACTGTGAATAAAACTTTGGTCAGAGCTTAATGATTGAGATTTTATAAAAGCTTCTTCTGCTTGTTGTATCTCACCAGTATTCAAGTAAACCTGACCAAGCTCAAACCACAGATACTCAGAGTCGGGTTGTTCAGTAATTAACTCATCAAGTGTGGATACTGCCTGTTTCCATTCGCCCTTTTTGATTAATTCCTTAACTGCACTTTGTACAATAAAACCTTCGCTACTCTCTACTGACACTTGCTGATTGATTTTTAGGCTTTGATTGAGTTCTGAAACAATTTGTCTTACCAAAAAATCAGCGGACTTAGACTGCATCACAACTTCGGATATATGCTTTCTGTTAACCGTGTTACCCGATATAGACAACACCTCAACAATCAGTGTGTTTTCATCCCTATTGGAAGCTATCACTTTGGCACTGATGATTTTATTGACCTTTAACAGATCGGCTATCAAAAGTAGTTGGTTGTCATTTAGGTTTGACTGGTAACCAAGAAGATCTAAGGTTTCCAGCACTCGCTCATTGTTAACCAGTCTCAGCTGGGGGTTTTGAGCTAGCTGATAATTAAGGTAGTCAGGGATACCAAATCTCACCCAGTTATCAATAGACTGGCCACGCGTTTCGCTTTCGAAAGGTAAAATTGCCAGTGAGGTATATGGCGAAGCGGGTATCGTTTGGGTCTGATATCGCCACCATAAAAAGCCTGCCAGCAGGATTAGCACTACCGCAGCAACCCAGCTAATGGCTTTATTTTTCTTAGCTTTTGGTGGCTGCTTAATCAAAATGTAATCTATCGCTAACTGCAGGTCTTCCGCAGTCTGATATCGAGACTGTGTGTAGGGTGATATGAGCTTTAAAACTAACGGCTTAAATTTTTTGAACTCTCTGCTAGTCACAGGGAAATTGGACGTTCCTTTTTGCTTCTGCTCAATGAGACCATCAAGTGTGCTTGCATCAAAGGGCAAGCGACCACACAAAATTTGATACAGGATAATACCGACGGCATATTGATCAATGGTGCTATTTACTTCATTTTTTTGCAGGTACTCTGGTGGCAAATAATGCGGCGTTCCGCTGATAATACCTTGGTCCTGGGTTTCAGATAAAACTGCCAAACCAAAATCTGCCAGATATAGCTGGTCGCTGTGATCAATAAGGATATTTTCTGGCTTAATATCGCGGTGATAAATGCTGTGGCTTTGTGCAAAGCCCAAAGCATTGAGAATCTGATTAAGATATAATTCAATCTGCCGCTCAGAGAGAGATTCTCCTTTCTCCTTCCAATATTTCATTTTGTGCTCAAGACTTTCACCTTCAATCCAGTCCATGGTAAAAAAGTGAAGTTCCCGATCAGAATAATACTCATGAACCCGCACAATATTGGGATGAGAAAGCTGCCTAAGTAATATGATTTCTTTTTTGAAATTAGCAAGAGCTTGCTGATTCTTTGCGATAGCGGAATGCAAGACTTTAAGCGCAACGAATACATCAAGTTGCACGTCTTTTGCTTTATAGACGGCACCAAAACGACCCACTCCCTGTAGTCTTTCTATTTGGAAACGTCCAGCCAGAAGAGTTCCAGTTTCAAGTACCTCAAAGTCTTCAATTACTTGAGTCTTTGACAAGTCCCCAGAATCATTTTGGCTTTGCTTCGGGTCATCATTCACCATTGAAGCTCGACCTTATAAGTATTAATGCACGAGTTGTAATATCGGTTTATTTAACAGGCTATCATAACTTTTGGATTGTGGCATCCGATTCATGAGGTTGCTAATTTGACTTTGAAGGACAATTGCTTGGGAGTTCAAGGCAATTTGCTGGCTGATGATTGAGAGGATATCTACATCAAGCTCTGTCAGCACTTTATTGGATAGTTTACTGTCCGTATAGACAACTCCAACAAGTTGGTTGTCAGATAATAATGGTACACACGCCAAGGCTGCTATTTGTTTGCGCTGAACACTCTCGCGCTTCGCCAATATGGCATCTTGACTGACATCCATTGCTATTACTGGTTTTGCGCGATTGACTGCTGCCATCATAGCGCCCACGCTACCCTCGAATGCTCTATTGTCAAAATCTGCATCAGACATTCCTACCACAGCCCCAACCTTTAGGCTTTGAAAGTCACTGCCTAACATGACTAATCCACGCTGGGTTCCGGTAAGACTGATCAGTGAAGTAAGCTGCTCTTGAAGTGTATCCAGTAACATATTATCAGCGACTATTGTGGCTTCTTTACTTCGCTCCAGTCGCCATTGATTATGAGACTCGATTGCTTTTAACTGTTGAGGCGTTTTCGCTTCAAACAAACAGTCCACGTCACCCACAGAAATCATCTCATTGCCGTTTAACAGGCTGGCTACGACTTTAACACCATTAACTTTAGTGCCATTCTGGCTCGACTGATCATTCAAGTGCCATCCATCAGCAAGATGCGACATCAATGCATGCTGTCTGGAAACTGTTGGATGCTTTAATACCAAATCACAAGAACTAGCCCGACCAATTCGATAATCGGACTGCTCATATAGAAATGCTTCTGTTGCGGGTTGATCCGAGTAACAGACCGTTATCTTTGCTGGCATAGTTTTCTAATCAACGTTAGTTAACAAGACGCAGGCTGAACCTTAATGTATTAGCGTACGCAATCAACTCACCAGCAACATTATCAATATCTCGGCTAGAACGCCATACATTTGGGATATCAGCTGGGTCTGCCTGTTCAATGATTCGACTGAATTCGTCTACTTTATTACTGGCCAGAATATAGTTTTGTTGAGCAATCAGTTGCTGTACTTCACTCAACTTGCTGCTTAGCTGACTATAGAGCACAGTGTCAATTTGTGTTGAAAATGTTGCAAGACTGTTGCTCAAACGATTGTACTTAGTATTAACAACTGTAAGAACTGGTCTTAAATCAGCAACAATTAAAAACTGCGAAAACTTACCGGTGGTACCACGAGCACGATAGCTTCCTGACCCCATGGTCGCAGTAATATCTTCAAACTGGCCATTTAACGGCGCCTTGAAGAAACGTAAAGGAGTCCCTGGCAAGTAGTCTAAATTATGGGTGTGAATATCTACCGTTGCCAATCCCGAAAAAGCGAACCCTTTATTTGAGGGGGGCTCAATCGTAATGAGCATTGGGAAAGCGGCCTGTAGATTGATATTGATAGGGTTTGAGAGCCTGTTTAGGATATTCAAATCAGTAATATCAATTAACTGAGCTGTGATACCAATATTGTCAGCGGTCAGGCCGACGGAATTTTCAAAAGTTAAAGTTAAATCAGCTGATACGTTCCCTGTAAGATTGATTACGGCTTCAACTTTATTGCCCTGTACGGTCAGTTCTACTGGATTTGCCTTACTGGCAATTGAACCGAAGCTCATGAATAGAACAATTGCGCTTAAGGATAGAGCTTTAAAAGCTGACATCATCATTACCTCGCAACGTGAGAGAAATATTTCATTAGATATAACTAATGCAATACACTAGTTCAAAATACTTAAGTTTATGCATTAAAGCAAGAATGCATTAGGATAAACTGATTAAAAAGCAGGCATCCCTGCCTACTTTTAGCGTATTTTCAATAACAGTTAACAAATCATTGATATAAGTTACTTCCAGTTAATGAGTTAACTTATTGATAATACGAATCATAGAAGCGGCCAATCAAGACTGCGTACTCTGCACGGCTAACAAACTGACCAGGTTCAAAATAGGCAACCAACTTAGGCTGTAGGTCAAAAGGACCCTGCTCAACTTCAAAACGGACTCCAACTATTGAAAGATCCAACGCTAATTGGACATAACCATGCAGCTCAGCTGGAATATCATCCTGATCTAGAACAGGTATGGCTTCACCATTGTAAGCCACTGTAATATCACCACTGAAAGCCTGTGCTTCTGTCTCCAAACCTAGACTTTGTACCAATGAGTAAGCTAACTCGGCTCTACTAACATTGTCATTTGGACGGAATTTACTGCCGTTAGCTATCATCACCGCTTGCTGTTCTTGCACTCGGTCTTTCAATGAACCGCCAGTAGCACTTACAGACTCAGCAAATGCGGCCAACTCATTATCCACATCACTGAAACTGACTGCAGGCTGGTTCAATAAATCGCGATATTGACGTACTGCTGCGCCCATCACCAGATACTGAGCCAGCTCTTTACGCTTCAAGGCACGATCAGGACGGAAGAACTTATCATTAAAGCTGTCAACTAAACGCTCACTGGTCGCAAACTGAATAGCATTCTCGGCTGGGTGCCCTGCGATATCATCAAGACCTTCGTAACCACCTGATGTGAAAATACCGATCTCACCGCTAACAATTTCAGGAACACCAGGACCGTTCGTTGTTCCCGTTGGGTCAGCCTCTACACCAGACAATGACGTTAAACCATAAGCAGATAATTTCCATGTACCTTCCTGCGCGGGCGCAGAAACGCGCATAGACGTGGTTAATACTGGTAAGGTTAAGTTGCCGAAATATTCGGTACCGTCTGGCGCTTCAAGTTTAAGCTTAATGGTGTTCGCTAAAGATTCCGCTGAAGCTGAAACCCACACTGCATCAGAGCCGACTGTAAACTCATGAACCTCAGGCTCACCCACTGGCGAATACAGTACCTCGAAAGATTCAGGAGACTCTGGCGGTAGAACAATCGCATTACCGTTAAAGGTATTCAAGTTGTTAACAGTCACGCGATGCTCAGGATTATAGTTTAGCGCTGCAGCAACGGCCGCATATGCATTCACATAACCCGCACCCACTTCCCACTTTTCGTAACCTGGCATGTTGGTAGCGGTTTCCTGAATCAAACGCTTGGTCTCAAGCGGCGTCAAATTAGGATTAGCTTCAAGCATTAAAGCAATGACACCAGCTACGTGAGGAGTCGCCATTGAAGTACCAGAAATCATGGTGTAGTAAGGAAGATATTCAGTTTCAATAGCATCAACATCTGCATCGCCACCATTAGAAACTAGATTAGTTTTTGCGCGCGTTGAAATGATATCAACACCTGGAGCTACCACTGAAATTTCATTGTGATAAGTCCACTCGGTGCCATCAGGCATAGTGAAAGTGCCGGTTTCATCACGTTGACCACGAGATGAGAAATCAATCAAGGTACCCTGCTTGGTACCAGCTCCAACCGACATGCCCCAAGGTATTTGGGCATAAGGGTTATGCGTATCTTCACCTGAGCCATCATTACCCGCTGCGAATACTGAGATCATACCTAATTTATAGGCCTTATAAGATGCAACTGAAATTGGACCATTGGGTTCGTATTTACCACTTGAACCCCAAGAGTTACTCATCACCCGAATCGGTGAATTAAAATCATAGATGTGGGTAATGGCGTAATCGTAACCGCCCAAAGCATCTAGAATAGATAAGCCAGCACCAGAACCATAACCAACCAGTTCAGCATCAGGCGCTGCACCTTTATACTTACCATCGGAGTGTGTTCCCCAGCCAGCAACAGTACCTGCACAGTGTGTACCGTGACCGACATTAAGGTCGGTATTCAGCTGGCCTTCGATCCATACTCCACTCACACCGGTTAAAGATAACGCCTGCGCATGAGTTATCGCTTGAACATTTTCAACAACTTTCGAGCCATATTCCAGGTCAGCCAGAGTTGCGTCAATACCAGAATCATTAACCATGACGGTAACGCCTTTACCGGTAAAGCCAATGCCATTTATTTGCACAAACTCATCGCTTTGTAATTTCTCTACGCCGGTAAGCTCACGCGCCTCTGCATTGAAATATTTCAGACTGCGATTAGCAAACACGGAACGAACACCGTGCATTTCGCTGATTTGCTCTATTTGTGATGGTGTAGCAACTACTCCTATGATTGGCAGAGATTGAAACTGAACGCCGTCGGTAATGCCTAAATCCAATAGAGATTGGATCTGTTCTGGTGCAAGCTGATCAAGTTGATCAAAAGTAACAACTGCCATTGTGCTTTCAGTGACAGACATGGTTTGCAGGTTCTGTTGCAACTCGCTCCCAATAACAGCTTCAGCGGCTGCGCTCATACTAAAGCCTGCTAGTGCCGCAGCACATGCCAGTCTTTTAAATTGCGTGTTCATTAATACACTACCCCTTTGGTGATTAAATCTATTTCTATGAAGCACCATTGCAAGTCATTTTTGACTTATTAGCTATCCGCGTAATCACCCAGTTAAACAGGGGGAAAACCCCTAACTATGGAATAGCAATATGGTGGTTAATATAAATAGAGAAATTAAAAAAGAGGGCCCGAAGGCCCCCAACGCCTCTCACGAGCAGTTACTGGTTCAGGTTCGAAACTTCTACATCTATCGTGTAGTCAGTCGAAACACTGATATATCCATTGACTCTAAGCGTATAGTCGCCCGCCTGTTCTGGTCGGAATGAAATGACTTCTGGATTCTCTAAGGAAGCGCTACTAGCAACAACATTGCCGCTTGCATCTAACATTTCGAAGTCTAAATCGGCTACTCCACCCCAGCTCAGTACTGCATCTACTGCAACAGTATCTGCGTCGATAGAAATGGCATGATCATTGACCTGTAAGTTTTCCGCAGAAGGGCCAATATTACCTTCAATAGTCTGTTGCTCAGTAGTGATTGAAGTGCCGTTATCAACCAGTTGACCGTCCAGTTTTAGGCCATCAAAGTTAATGGTTCCTTCAACATTTTGGATAGACAGACTATGTACCTGTGATGAATCTAAATCGCGTAGCACAAATGCTTTTGTAGTTGATTCAGGAGCATAAAAATCAATGATGCCCTTACTTTGACCATTCAGGAATAACTCACCATGACCACCTTTTTTATTGGCGGTATAAAGCACTTGAATACTATCGCCGATAAAGTTGAACATGACCTGGGCATTGTTACGACGACTTTCCTGGAAAGAACCATCAGTGCTTTCAACATCTGACTTAGTACTCCAACGAGACACATAGTCAATCATGGAGTCATTCTCAGAAACTACTTTCCAGTTACCTTGGCTTGACCATTTAGTGTTACCGGCCAAAAACTCAGCACGCTTACCTTCAGTCACGCGAGCGAGCTCTACCGCAGCTTTAACATTGATATAGCCGCCACCCACTTGATGGAACTCATAGCCGTCCATTGGGTCGGCTGTATCACGGATGATGTCTTCAATCTGGTCAGGAGAAAGATTTGGGTTAACCTCAAGTAACAAGCCCGCAACCCCTGCTACGAATGGAGTAGCCATAGAAGTACCGCTCATACCCGCGTAATAAACATCATATTCAGGATGTTCAGGGTCAAGTACTGGGCCTAATAGAGGCAGAGCTGTATTCAATGCTTTAGTTGAAATGATGTTGCTACCTGGTGCAGTTACGTCAGGGGCTTTAAACTCATCACCCGCAACACCGCGGCTTGAGAAGCTCGCTAAGTCACGGTCTTCAGTACCGGCCGCAACGTTGATTGTCCACGGCGCAACACCATAAGGGTTCAAGGTGTTGTCTCCCGGGCCATCATTACCCGCAGCAAAGGTTACAATAATGCCTTGCTTATAGGCTTCATATGATGCCTGGTTAGTTGGGCTATTTGGATCAAAGTTGGCACCGCCAGCACTACCCCAGCTATTGGTAATGACATCGATACCATATTTATCTTTATTGCCAATCGCATAATCAAATCCAGCTAAGGCGTATAAGATTGAGATCGCGTCACCAGCACCGAGGCCTACTAATTTCGCATCAGGGGCGATACCGTCATGGTAATTTGCACGACGAGCATCATCAGCAGAAGCTGCGCCAGTACCTGCAACAGTACCTGCCACGTGAGAACCGTGGCCGGAGCTTGTATCGCTGTTCGGAACACCTTCAAGAAAAAGGTTTAAACCACCAGCTAAATCAAGATCACCAACAATCTTAACGTTTTGAACAACTTTAGAGCCAAGCTGTAAGTCAGGGTGCGTCGCATCAACACCTGAATCAAGTACAGCAATGGTCGCACCGCGTCCTGTGACATTTTCAACATCATGGACATAGTGACCGCCAGTAATCTCACCCGAGTTATAGTTGTAATACTTTAAAGGTGCATCGTAATAAATGCTTTTTACACGCTCATCTTTTGCTAGCGTATTAATTTGAGTCTTGGTTAGAGAGGTTCCAGCCATTGGTAGCGTTTTCATAGCTAAGTAGGGCTGTCCAAGGTTTAGCATGACATCATCTAGCTCTGAGCGGTCATGGGTAGTTACAATAACTTTGGATGGAGTTAATGCCGTCGGTAACATCTTTGTTAACTCAGGTCCTATAATAGCGTCTGCGTGAGCGGTCCCTGCTACGGCTGCCAAAACACTGGCTGTGATAACTGATACAGTTGGTTTCATGGTTTGGTCCTCGTAGTCAAAAATAATAATTATTTGGTTTCGACTACGACTATGCACAAATCCAACGAAATCAGATATTAGGTAAAGCCCCCAGAACATGCAGGGGTTTTCCCCTACTTGCCGAGACACAATAAAAAAGCCACCTACATGAGGTGGCTTTTATCGAGCACTAGACGTACTGGAGAATTACAGAGGATTGCCCTTTCGATCCAACATTATTGGATCGCCGTAGCCAAACTCTTTAACTCTTTCGAGCTGAGTCGCTGCATCGCCAATAATAACGTAGATCATTTCCTGCTCATCAGCATACTTCTGATAAATTTGCTTAGCCTGCTCAACAGTCATAGCTTCAAGCTGGGCCTGCTCTTTTTCAATAAAATCAAATGGCAAGTCAAACTTACTGACCTCGTTAAGCATGGTCAGTAGATTATTGATAGTTTCATACTCACGAGTACTACGCTTAATTAACAGGTTCTTTGTAATGTTCAAATCCTGCTGAGTAAAAGTTTCGTCGTAGTTTCCTATCAGCTCCTTAAATATCTCAAGAGACTCAAGAGTAACGTTTGCACGAACCTGCGAATAGGCCATAAAAGGAGCAATAAAACGTGCTTTAGCAATATTGGTATAAGCACCGTAGGTGTATCCTTTTTCAATGCGTAGGGTCTGGAATAATCGTGCACTGCCACCCGCACCTAAACGGTTTTGGGCAACGGTGAACGGATAATAATCCGGATCATCACCTTTCAAGCCGCGCTTACCAACGATAATGACGGATTGCTTTGCATCAGGAATATCGACGAAAAAGACCTTAGGTGACTCAAATGACTTAGGCTCATTATATTCCGGCAGTGCAATAGATTCACCTGTCCAAGCCTTGGAAAGCTTCTTTATACCAGCCTTAACTTGCTCATGATTTATTTGACCTACCACATGAATCGCAGCATTCTTTGGTGAAAGGGCTTTATTATAAAAAGCCTTTACATCCTCAAGGGTAATGCCCTCAACTGATTCGGATGTACCCGCTAACGGAATGCCCGCTCGGTGTTCCGAGCCATAAATCTGACTATAGAAGGCTTTACTTGCCACCGCGAAAGGACTCGCTTCGCTCTGTTTGATGGTGTTAAGCTGTTTGGCTTTAAGACGCTCAAACTCTTTCACATCGAAACGAGGTTCTAATAGCATTTCGCTGAGTAAGTCCATGGTTGCCTGGTAATTTCTAGCTAAAGTAGTTCCGACTACAGAAATAGAGTCATTATTGGCATCGAACTCAATGCTGGCACCAAGTAAGCCAATGGCATCTTCCAACTCTTCAGGTGTCTTTGAAGCAGTGCCCTCATTCATCAGCTGGGCTAATAAACTTGCAGTACCATATTGTCCATCGGATTCTAACCAAGCGCCGCCATCGATGCGTAATGCAAAACTTACTATGGGTAGCTCATTGTGCTGCATGCTCAAAATTTCCAACCCATTATCGGATATGGACTTTTCAATTTGTGGAATAGAAACTTTGGGGGACTCGCCTAAAGGAGGTTCAGACCGATCGTGCTTGGTTGGTGTTTTTTCGTAGTCAGCAATGGCATCAGCATCAAAAGATTGTTCTGCACCTTGAACAATCTTTTCTTCAACCACACTGGCCTTAATTGAGCCATCAGCAATCAAATCAGGTTTATCTTCAGGAACAAAACTGGTCATAATGAAGTTCTGATCTTTGATATATTGCTTATAGACATTCATCACATCATCACGGGTAACACTTTTGATATTTTCAATATCTTTAGCAATAAAAGCAGGATCGCCTGCGTACTCTTGATAAATACCTAACTGGAATGCCTTGCTTAATACGCTGGATATTCCATTGTAAAAAGATGTTTCTTGTCTTGCTTTGATGCGCTGTAAATCTTTCTCGCTGAAGCCTTCTTTCTCGAACCTGGCCAAGGCACTATCAATCGCTTTTTGGACTTCATCAAGATCAGTACCTTCATTAGCTCGAACGCGAATAGTGAAAGTGCCTGCAATTTCATTGGAGCTATTGTAGGCTGCGACTGAGGGCGCTAATTTTTCCTCTTCAACGATAAGCTTATATAGAGGGGCTCTTTTACCACGGCTTAAGATTTCACCAAGCGCGTCAAGTGCGTAAGAGTCTTTATGGTATTGTTCAACTGTTGGGAATGTCAGTCTGATCTCAGGAACTTTCGCAAAGTTATCCAGATGATAGAGTTTTTTGGTTTCTTTAAGCTCAACAGGCATTGGCTCAGGATCTTTTACGGGAGTAGATTGTTTAATCTCACCGAACCATTGTTGGACCATGTTCTTGGTTTCATCAAAATCGATATCGCCAGCAATCACTAAAGTCGCATTAGAGGGTCCATAGTATTCACTATAAAACTCTTTAACATTGGTCAGAGTAGCTGCCTGCAAATCATCCAAATCCCCAATCACTGTCCAGTTATAAGGATGGTCTTTCGGATAAAGGTTTTTAACAATAACGTGTTGAGTATGTCCATAAGCCTGATTATCAACACGCTGTCTTTTTTCATTTTTAACAACCTGCTTTTCTCTTTCCAGAGCCCCATCAGTCACAGTATTGATCATGTAGCCCAAACGGTCTGAGTCAATCCACATTAACTTTTCAAGAGCATCCTTAGGAACAACCTCATAATACATGGTGCCATCTGTCCAGGTCCCACCATTGCGAGTACCACCTAACTCTTCAATCAGTTTACGGTTAGCGCCCTGCGGAACATTTTCTGAATCATTAAATGCCATGTGCTCGAAAAAATGAGCAAAGCCGGTACGCCCCGCTTGTTCGCGATTCGAACCCACATGAACAATGGTAGCCATCGCAACAATCGGATCAGACTTATCCTGATGCAAAATAACGGTTAATCCATTCTCTAATTGATATTTCTCAAAAGGAATTTTAAATTCTACTGAGTCTGCGGTTTGCTTTTCTTGCTGGTCATTGACTGTTCCATTGTGCTGACAAGCAGCTATGGATAACAGCAGAGATAATAGAAGTAATGGTTTTTTCATAGATACGTCCTAACTGTCGGATAAAACCTTATGCATCAAGGCTAGACTTTAAATAATGCTTTTATTAAATAGGGTTTTATAGTTACTTGAGGTGATCTCACAAAGCTCATCATAAGAAATATGATGCAGGTCAGCAACAAACTGCCCTACTTCTTTAACGTAAGCCGGCTGATTGGTTTTGCCACGATAAGGAACCGGCGCTAAATAAGGCGAATCAGTTTCAATCAGTAATCTATTCAGAGGGATATTGCGACAAACGTCTCTAAGCTCTTGAGCATTTTTAAAAGTAACGATACCCGAGAATGAGATATAGAAATCCAGTTCTAATGCTGCTTCAGCCATTTCGAGACTTTCAGTAAAGCAGTGTAAAACACCGCCGCACTCCTGCGCCTTTTCTTCGCGCAAAATATCAATCGTATCCTGGCGTGCATCTCGGGTGTGAACTATAACTGGCAAACGGGCTTGTCGAGCAGCACGAATGTGCTTTCGAAAACTTTCTTGTTGTAATTTATGATTTTCAGGATCTTTGTTATAGAAATAATCCAGCCCGGTTTCACCGATAGCAACCACTTTAGGATGTTTGGACTTTTCCACCAGCAAGTCAACATCAGCTTCGGATACAGCATCATAAAGTGGATGAATCCCAACCGAGCAAGAAATATCTTCGTTAGCTTCTGCGATCATTCGAACATCATCGAACTTATCAATGGTGATACCAACGCATAGCATATGCTTAACGCCACGCTCGCGCGCAAAGTCTAAAGCTTTATTCAGGTCATTATCGTATGCACCCAGATCAAGACGATCCAGGTGGCAGTGTGAATCTATTAGCATAAGAAATTTATAGGTAGATGGGTTACATCGTGTGAGTAGGTTTTTCGGAGTCTAGGCGACCAGCTAGCAAGTTTTCAATTTTGTTTTTTGTTTGACCATTATCCTGGTCACTGAATTGAATTCCAATGCCGGCGCGCTTGTTACCTTGCGAGCCAATTGGCGTGATCCAGACAACTTTACCGGCAATCGGTAGTTTTTCTGGCTCATCAATAATTGCTAGAAGCATAAAGACATCATCGCCCAAGTTATATTCTTTATTGGTTTGAATAAAGATACCGCCATTCTCCAGGAACGGCATATAGGCTTTATAGAGATCTTCTTTGTCTTCGACATGAATGGTTAATATGCCGGGACCTGTTCTTTCTATCCGCATCGGGTAACTGCCTTAATCGTGAAAGTCTTAATAACCATTAACCAGTTTCTAAAATTATTAACCAATTTCTAAAATCATTAATCTAACGGTTTGTATTTACTGGCAATTTGGGTGACAAAAATCAACAAGCTTTGCCACGATGCCATTAGATTAACGGGACTTTTTTGCTTAATCAACCGTTGGAGCTCATTTATTTTCTCCAATAGCATGAGCCATCCTTGACCATTAATGGCCTTTGCAACCTCTTCGAGCTCCTGTTTTTGCTGCATAAAGAGCAAATCAGCCTCTTTGCCAGCTTGTTGTAGCAACAGAATATCGCGCACCATCAGTTGCATCCAGAACACGGCATCGGCTATATCCTCATGCCAAAACTGGGCCATTTCGATTGGACTGCCCTTGCCGGACACTAAATCATTCATTTGAACGATGAACTCGGCATATTTCAGTGTATCACCATTAACCCCAAAGTCTTCAGCTTTATATGGTGCTTGTGGAAACAGGTTCACAGCGGCCTCAAGGGCTTGCGTCATATTACCTTGCCGCTCTATCAACCATGTTTTGACCTCTTCCGGTTCATCAACACTCAGTGATAATAGCTGTGCGCGACTACGAATGGTCGGCGGAACACCTTGAAGCTGTGAGGTTTGCAAAATAAGCAAGGTATTCTGTTGCGGCTCTTCCAGGGTTTTCAGTAATGCATTGAAAGAACTGGCATTCATGGCCTGCACATTGGTGATATTAGTAACTTTCCAACCACCCTGATGCGATGATTCCTGCATTGAGGTAATCAACTCGCGTACCTGGCCTACCGAAATTTGTGTTTTGTCAGCCTCAATATCCAGGAGGTGATAGTCAGGATGATGACCAGCCTCGAACAAGAAACAACTTTTGCATTCGCCACAGGCTTCTTCTTGTCGGTTTAGACATAACAACCATTCAGCTAATGACTGCGCAAAGTTCTCACGCCCAATCCCTTCCGGTCCCATCAGCAGAATGGCGTGAGGCAGTGAACCCTGCTGGAACTGATCCTGCACCCTTTGAAAGCGAGCTTGGTTCCATATTTCAATGGATGTCATGAGCCAGTAACCTGCTGCTGATAGAAATTGACAAGCACCTGTTCAATCTGCTGTTGAACCTCTTCCAAACTTCCTCGCGCATCGACAACCTTGACCCGATCCGGCTCTTGCTGAGCAATCTGCAAATAGCCATCACGCACCTGCTCAAAAAACTCCACCTTCTCTTCTTCAAAGCGATCGATAGGACCACGTTCTTGTGCACGCGATAAGCCAACTGCAACGGGTAAGTCCAACAGTATCGTCAAATCCGGTTTAAAACCTTCTAGTACCCATTGATCAAGTTCTGACAGTTTATTTAAGCCAAGCGCTCTGCCCGCACCTTGATAAGCAAAACTGGCGTCACTGAAGCGATCACATAATACCCATTGGCCCTGTTCCAGTGCTGGTTTAATTTTCTGGCTAACATGCTGGGCTCTGGCAGCATACATTAACAACAGCTCACTTTTAGCATCTACCGTTTCTTCCCGTTGAGATAGAAGCAGCTCTCGAATCTCTTCCGCAAAAGGTGTGCCGCCTGGCTCACGCGTATGCAGTAACGAAATGTTCTTCGCTTCCAACCACGATTTAATAAAGGCAATATTGGTCGACTTTCCAACACCTTCAGTGCCTTCAATGGTTATAAATTTTCCTCTGCTCTGAGTCGTCATCCTAACCAGCCACTATCGATTCAATTGATATTTACGAACAGCACGATTGTGCTCTTCCAACGTTTTACTGAAATGATGGCTACCATCGCCTTTGGCAACAAAATATAAGCTATCGCCCGGCTTAGGATTCATTGCTGCATGAATCGCTTCGCGGCCAACCATCGCAATCGGGGTTGGTGGCAAGCCACGATGCACATAAGTATTCCAAGGGTGCGGGCTTCGAATATCTTCGCGACGAATATTGCCATCGAACTCCGGCAGTAAGCCATAAATAATGGTGGGGTCGGTTTGCAAACGCATATTTTTTGCCATACGA
>JAPHRL010000134.1 GCA_026195755.1 Kangiella sp.
ACTAACAAATCCCACAAACTCCGGCTTTGGGGCTTCATAGCCCATAATCCAAGAATAGAGATCAGGATCGTCCTGCTCTAAAAACATAGCGTATTCATCAGCCTTGGCATCATCAAAGTGACATGCTTCTAACTCCAGATAAGGAATCAAAACCACATCTAACTCCAACATGCCACGGCGGCTAGCCCAATGTAATTTCTTTAACTGTTCTTCAGTCATAAATAAAAACCTAAAATTGTTTCGCGGAATTATAACGGTAACGGTGCAAAACCGCTAAGAATCAGAGTAAAATTATCCCCGTTATGAAGCAAAATAAGCATTCAACTATGAATTTTACCAATCAAGACGCAATGCAACACATTACACAACTTCAAAATATTGCTTGCGAGCTAGGCCATTACGGCATCATTCGAGCGCATGGAGAAGATGGTCACAAATTTCTACAAGGTCAGTTAACCTGTGATCTGGATAAAGTTACAGACCAGCAAGCCAGTCTTGGTGGCTTCTGTAATGTCCAGGGCCGCTTGCATGGCATCTTTTTCACCATCAAATATGGTGACGACTACCTATTATTAGTCCCGAAAGAAGGTCTAGAGCATTTACTCAACAAGCTCAAAATGTATGCAGTGTTCTTCAAAGTAGAGCTAACGGATGCCAGCCTTGACTTCCAAATTTGGGGACACACCCAAAAAGGAGCAACCACTAACTTTGCTGAGGATATGAGCCTTGTAGTCACTCGCGACAAGGGAGTCACCGAAGTTCACCTAAACAGCCTCTTTAATGCATCCTTTATGATTGCTGAAAAGGAACATGGCAATGCCATTATCAAAGCGCTGGAAGGTACCACGCTGGCTGATGTTAACGCCTGGGACTACATCGAGATTCAGGCACATATTCCATTAGTACTTGAGAAAACCATCGAAGAATTATTGCCTCACTTTGTCGGCCTGCATCAAGTTGGTGGCGTCAGTTTCGACAAAGGTTGCTATACCGGTCAGGAAATCGTCGCGCGCATGCACTATCGTGGAAAACTGAAAACTCACGCCCTGCTTGCCTATTCACAAGACACTGCTAGCTTAGAACCGGGAGATAAAGTACTCAACGAAGATGGAAAGGCGGTTGGTGATGTGATTCGCTCGACTGTTTTTGACAACAAAACCTATGTATTAATGAGTCTCGCCGATAAAGCATTGGAAAGCCAACTGAGTATCAATGGAGCTGAGTTTGAAATTCTTGACTAGCTCTTGATTGGTGCCTTCAAAAAAAAGGGCCAAAAGCCCTGTTTTTGTTTAGATAATCTGAACAGTATCAATTAGAGTGCAGTTTTGGCAGCCGCTAATAGTAGCTCTGGTTCAATTCGTACTTTGTAATTTGGGTTGATGTACTCAAACTTAATCACGCCATCTTTATCAAGAATAAAAACAGCTGGAACAGGCAGTGTACTTTTAGAATCACCCTCTGCTTTTGCCGCCATTCCACCAAGCTCTTCAATCTTGCCTGCATAACCATCATCAATATGAAAAGATAAACCAAACCCACGCGTAGCCGCAAGCTGGAAATCTGAAATGAGTTCATAGGAAAGGTTGCGTTTTTCTCTGGTTTGAACCAGCTCATCGGGGGTATCAGGGCTGATCGCTAATAACTGGTAACCCATTTCCACCAGCTCGCTTTCTATTTCCTGAATTTGACTCAGTTGCGCGTTGCAAAATGGACACCAACCACCACGATAAAATAATAGTATGGTGGGTTTCTGTTTAACTTTATCCAATAGACGAAACGGCTTTCCCTCTGTATCCCATAAATGGATATCAGGGGCTTGTTGGCCAATCAACAATGGAGTGACATGATTGGCATCATCAGCAATCATAGTTCGATCTAAAGCTACGGCTGAGATACTGATCAAACTGGTCATAATCAATATCAGTAATGCTTTAATCTGCCTCATAGGTTATACACCTTTTGGTTTTTTATTTAGTCCAGACTATTAGAGCACCTATTGAAGTATTTGTTACAAAAAAATCAGTTAAAAAAAAGCCCTTAACGAATTAAGGGCTTTTTTTATGGATTCAGATCAAGCCAATTATGCCTGTGACTTTTTCTGCTCTTTAATCCAGCGATGGATCTTATCTTCCAGGATATTCAGAGGAATCGCACCATCTTTTAATACTTCATGGTGAAATTCACGAATATCAAACTTATCACCTAATTCTTTCTCAGCTAAAGTACGCAATTCGCGGATTTTCATTTGACCAATTTTATAAGCCAGCGCCTGACTTGGAATGGCCATAAAACGCTCTGCTTCCGATACCATACGTGCCTCAGCAGCTGGTGAATTAGCTTCCATATACGCCAACACTTCCTCACGAGTCCAGCCTTTGGCATGTAAGCCTGTGTCGGTGACTAAACGAATTGCGCGCCATAGTTCAGCACTCAATGCGCCAAAATATTGGTATGGGTCAGTAT
Source organism: Kangiella sp. (assembly GCA_026195755.1). Taxonomy (GTDB): domain Bacteria; phylum Pseudomonadota; class Gammaproteobacteria; order Enterobacterales; family Kangiellaceae; genus Kangiella. Next base: position 2,464 of record JAPHRL010000134.1, read on the forward strand.
AAACACCCATCTCTTTACCTAAAGACTCAGAATACAAGCCCCAACCTTCAGTGTAAGCCGTGTTGCCCCCAAAGCGACGGAAGTTAGGAACATCCTTTAACTCAATCTGAGTCGAGCGCTGGAAGTGGTGACCTGGGACAGCTTCATGTAAATATAATGATTCAACGGTCCACGTTGGACGTGCAGTTAAATCATAAGTATTGACATAGAAAATGCCTGGGCGTGAGCCGTCGGGTGCAGGACTTTGATAAGAGGCTGCTGACGAAGACTGTTCTCGATAAGCTTCAACCGCCCGGATCTCAAACTCAGCTTTTGGAATGACTTTAAATAAATCTGGAGCGGTTTTATCAAGCTTACCTCTCAAGTTCTCATAAGCCTGCAACATGTCTTCTTTAGTATCAAACTGGAATTGAGAATCGGTTTTTGTGAACTCAAAGAACTCTTGCAGATCACCCTCAAAACCCACCTCTTTCATAACACCTGTCATTTCTTCATGAATTCTAGCCACCTCATCAAGGCCGATTTGATGAATTTGCTCAGGTGTTAAGTCGGTGCTGGTCGTTTCTTTGACTTTAAAAGCGTACCACTCTTTACCGTCAGGAAGCGCTACCATACCCGAAGTTTCACGTGCCGCAGGAATATATTCTTTTTCAATGAAGTCATGCATCTTTTGATAAGTTGGCACAACCCAGCCTTTGATAGCTTTAACATATTCCTGAGTTAAACGCTTTCTGTCTTCCTCAGAGAATGATTCGGGCATGTTTTTTATAGGACCATAGAACAGGCTGGTCTCAACATCATCAACAATATGTGCTTTAAGCTGTGGCAATACCTTGACCATTAAAGCCTTCGGTTGAACAACGCCCTGCTCCATGCCTTCACGCATGTTACCAATAATTACATCAACACCACCGGCGGCCTGCTCAAGACGGCTGAGCCAGTTTTCGTAGTCTTTGACTGTATTAAAGGGTTGTGCACTATTGCCTGAGCCTAGCATGGCGATGAAATTAAAGGGGTTATAGAATTGCTGGATTGGCTGCAGATGATCGGGGTATTGATGACCTTCAACTTCTGCCTCTCGCTCACCTTTAAAAACTTTATAACTCAGGAGATCCTGGCCTTGAAGTTTTGATGAATCAATAGTCTTGATCTTGGCTAGAAACTCCTTGCTGAAGGCCAATTGTTTAGCAAGACCTTCTTCAGTGCCCCAATCACCTAATTGGTCATTAAAACGATTATCACCCATAAAAGTTGCCATTAATGGATTCATTTCAAGGCTACGCGCCCAATGTTCCGCATATATCGCTGCGGCTTTTTCGGCTTCAGTTTGCTGCTTTGCCGCAACCACTTTATCGCTGCTTGAAAAGCTTATCGAGGAAGGACTAGCAATGACAGCTGTACTGGAAATGGCCATCGCGATTGAAAAAGATAAAATTGTTACTTTGTGGATTCTCGAACTACTCATTGAATACTCCCACTGGTTTATATTTAGACTGATTTAGTGGAAATCACTATAACTGTGGGTAAATCACAACTCAAAAGTAACTGGTAACAAAGTGTAAACACATGGGGAAATATGAAGTGATTATCCGCTTGTTTTCGACTTTCTAAGTGCATCAATTTTAGAAAGCTTCTCGAAGAAAGCCTCATTATCCAGTTGATTCTTATAGTCTAAATCGAATCGACTGTGGAAATAGATACTTAGAGTCACCTTCTCATCCGTCAACTCAACATCATAACCATCAAAACCCGAAGTGGCGTATATGCCTTTAAAATAATGACGGTTACCACGTTGCTGACCGTTCTCCACAATGATCTGAAACACTCTTAACGCTTGGCGAATATCGATATCAGTAGACATAATTATTTAACTAAGTAGTTTTGATTCATCATAAAGGATGTGGCGTGAATTCTAAATAAAAAAAGGGCGACTCATGAGCCGCCCCTACAACATTATTAGCAAACGTATACAGTTTATTCAGGACGCATGTGAGGGAACAACAGAACATCTCGAATGCTTGGACTATCCGTTAACAGCATCACTAAACGGTCAATACCAATACCCTCACCGGCGGTTGGTGGCAGACCATACTCTAATGCGCGAATGTAGTCGGCATCATAATGCATGGCTTCGTCATCACCGGCGTCTTTAGCTTCAACCTGTGCTTTGAAGCGCTCAGCCTGATCTTCTGCATCGTTAAGCTCTGAGAAGCCATTGGCTAGTTCACGACCACCGGCGAAGAATTCGAATCGATCGGTGACGAATGGATCGTCATCATTGCGACGCGCCAGCGGTGATACCTCTGCAGGATATGCAGTGATAAAAGTTGGTTGAATTAATTTATGCTCAGCCACTTCTTCGAAGATCTCAATTTGAACTTTACCCAAGCCCCATGATTTTTCCGTTTTGATTTTCAAACGTTTGGCAACCTCAAGCGCTTTATCTAAATCGCTCAGTTGTTCAGGAGTGATCTCTGGCTGATATTTCATGATAGCTTCCAGCACTGTCATACGCGCAAATGGCTTGCCAAAATCATAGGTCTCACCGCTACTTTCAAATACTGTTTTGCCTAAAACCGTTTCAACGGTAAAGCGTAGCATTGCTTCAGTTAAATCCATCAGATCATTATAGTCAGCATAACCCCAATAGAATTCCAGCATAGTGAACTCTGGATTATGACGCGTTGACAAGCCTTCATTACGGAAGTTACGGTTAATCTCGTAAACTTTTTCCAGGCCACCAACAACCAATCGCTTTAGATATAATTCTGGTGCTACTCGCAAATAAAGCGGCATGTCTAGTGCATTATGATGCGTTTCAAATGGGCGAGCAGATGCTCCGCCTGGAATTACATGCATCATCGGCGTTTCAACTTCAAGAAAATCACGAGATTCTAAAAAGTCTCGTATGGCCTTAACCACTTTTGAACGAATAATAAATGTTTCGCGCGATTCTTCATTTACAATCAGGTCTACGTAACGCTGACGATAGCGTGTTTCTTGATCCGACAAGCCGCTCCATTTATCCGGAAGCGGGCGCAAGGCTTTAGTCAGCAAACGAATGTTGGATGCTTTAACCGATAGCTCGCCTTTGTTGGTTTTAAAAACGGTACCTTCAATGCCGACAATGTCGCCAATGTCCCAGGTTTTAAAATCATCATAAACTTCATCGCCTACCGCATCTTTACGAACATAGGACTGGATACGACCTGACATATCTTGGATAGTAATAAAACTCGCTTTACCCATATTGCGAAACAACATGATGCGACCAGCAACCTTTACCTGTTTACCCAATTCTTCTAGTTCAGCCTTTTCCTTATCGCCATACTCGTTGGCAATATTCGCTGCTAAAGAATCACGACGGAAGTCGTTCGGGAAGGCAATCCCCTGTTTTCGTTTATCTGCCAACTTCTGCTTACGTAAAGTAATCTGCTCGTTGACATCAACTACTGGGGTTTCTTGATTGCTCATTTTCGTTTATTACCTCAATTTACCGTTAAATTTGCCATTACAAAAAATACGTTATTGCTATCAGTTACTACTATTAAATTGTTGCTGTGATATAAATGTCAAAATATTTTCAATTTATCCAAGTATTCCCTTGATGAAACAAACCTCGAAGTCATATTGCTCCTTCGAGGCTACAAACTATTCTGCTGGGCGAGGGCCGTTCGCCCCTCCATAATGTTCTTTCGTAGGGACAACTCATTAGTTGTCCCTACAACCAACTTTCCAAACCCTCTCACGTTTTTGCTCAGTAAGTGCGAGGCAAAACTTTTTTGCGAGGGCCGGAGCCTACTTTTAGTAGGTGACTGCTCCGCTTAAAAAGTTTTAACAAAGCAATTACAACGCACAAAGCACAAGCGGTCTAAACGCCGGCTTTTAGCGAAGCCTCTATAAAACTATCCAAATCCCCATCCAGCACAGACTGCGTACTGCTCGACTCATGCCCCGTGCGCAAATCTTTAATTCGTGACTGATCCAATACATAAGAGCGGATCTGACTGCCCCAGCCAATATCTGACTTGGTATCTTCCAACGCTTGCTGCTCTTCACGTTGCTTCTGCATTTCTAGCTCGTACAGCTTAGCTTTCATCATGCTCATCGCCTGCGCACGATTTTTGTGCTGCGAACGATCATTTTGACATTGCACCACTATCCCTGTCGGAATATGCGTTAAACGAATAGCAGAGTCGGTTTTGTTGACGTGCTGACC
>JAPHRL010000277.1 GCA_026195755.1 Kangiella sp.
AATGTTTATTATAGGAGTTAACCTGGAGCTTATTAGTAATTCAATAATAGTAGATTCAGATATTGATGCTCCTTCCAGGCCTTTTGGTGGAATACAGATAGGTGGACAGTCTCATAATGTCGTTATTCAAGGAAATTATATTGATGGTGGCGTGGGTAACGGTATTTGTTTAGGCCATCTCGAATGGATTGAACGAGAGACCGACACGGCTCCTATAGATGAATATGAAGTGGATGGTGCCTTTGGTTACGGTACCAAAGTGATCATCACTGCTGATGGCTGTATCGGAATCCCAACTCAGCCTACGCCGCCACCTACTGATAATGAAGTAGAACTGATTCCAGCTTCAGGCGGTGAAATTCAGAATTTATCCATTCAATCAAATCAGATTCTAAATATGTCTCTGAACGGAATTGGGGTGTGTCACTTCTTTGATTTATCAGAAAATCCAGACTTTATTGGGCTAGACAATACACAAATAACACACAACATCATTAGTAATTGCTTAAGAGGAGAGTTCGAGAAGTTGCCAATGGAACAAATGATGTTCAAAGCCATAGGTGGCATTGCACTGGCTTCATGTGATTTATTGGATATTTCCAATAATAAAATATTTGGTAATGCTCAGTCAGTTGAAGTTTCGAATTGTGGTGTGTTCGTATTGCATGGCAGTGGGTTCAAAATAAATGATAATCAGGTTTACAATAATGGTGCCACCCCACAAAACAATGAATACTTTGAGCCTTTCGGTAGAAGAGGAGGGATTGTCATAGGTTGGTGTAACTCTCCTGCCCCGAGCATCGTAGCTGATAATCCGTTTAGTGGCGTGGAAGCGATTACCACAAGTATGGCACAAGCAATTACACCATCTGGTTATACTGCTTTATCCTGCCATCGGAACTTTGTAGATTCCTCGCATGGACAAGCACTTAAAGTTGTTGCGCTAGGTCCAACCATAATTACCAATAATCGATTCAATGGTGCAGGCCACTCTAATGCGCTTTTAAGTTACTTCGCATATTTCTTTGTTCTATCTCCCGGAGTAACAAGCTTGTTCTTATTATTAGGTGCTCTAGCAAGTTACAGTATTGTTGATAGAGATGATATTAACGCTGATTACTTATTACTGAGTGAACTGTTCATAGCAGCCCTTGGAGGTAGCGCCGTATCAGTCTTTAATTCAGCCTTCGCAGAAGATATCTACATGGGTTCGAGCACGACAGATCCAGATGGAGAGATATACAGAGGTGGAGGGGAAACGCTCTTTAATGATAACCAGGTTTCACTGAGAGCCCATAGCCGCTCCTCAGAGGGCAACATTTCATCGGTAATGGTTAGCAGCTTAGACGACGTCTCATTTGGCAACAATCAGCTTGAATGTGAAAACGATATGCCTTTCGTTCTAATTAATGGTTTTATCAGCGGTACATCCGTTAGAGTCATAGGTAATCGTTTCCAGGAGTCATTATGGTCTTCGGGTGGCAGTGAAGAGGCTTCATTAACAAACTTATTGTCTGCTTTCACTTTCTCTTTGGTAATGAATACAACCAGCAATAATCAGGCCACTCACTGTTATTCAATCAATAATGCAGAGTCTTTAAACTTTCGTGGAACTCCTGATGGCCACACAGTTAATGAAAACAACTTGAGTATAATTAATGAATTATATTCGATTGATAATGGATTTTGTTCATTGATCGGGGAGTTCGGTGGTAAAAGGGCGTGGGGATCGTACGCTTTTTTAAATAAAGGTTATTAGCAGCCGAAATTATCGAATTTAAAACAAGGATATTGTGATGAACATAAAGAATCTTAATAAATGCTCTGACGAAATGAGCGAAAGTGCCTCTGCTTTGCCAAACATTGCTCCTATGGCTAGAGTCGCCAATTTTAATACTGGAGATGTTTTCAGCAAAGCCAAACAGCGACAATTAAAGCGCGAATTAAGCCGCTCAAAGAAGAGGGGTGATAAAAATGGTGCGCAACTCATAGAACATAAGCTGAGACTTGAGGAAGCACAAAATCGATATATCGTTACTCAAAAGCAGCGAGAAGAAATAACCCCAGTAACCGCTGAAGAAAATCAAGTTGTTATTCAAGGCCGGGTGACATTAAAAGGGATTGGGATTGGTGTTGACTGCCATCTTGTCAGTCTGGTTAACGAAAAAGGAACCCTTTTACAAAAAGCTACGACCAATAAATCAGGAAGCTTTACCTTGGTTGATGAATCAGGTTCGGCTTATGCCATAAAGGTTTCAAATAAGGAAGGAAAAGTTCTTTATCAAAACTCAGAGCTTGGCCTATCTCAAGAGAGACCAAAAATTTACATGGAAATTGAGCTGTCTGAACTTGAGCAAGACTGTGATATTAAAGATCCCCCTCAAGAAGATCCAAAAAAGAAAGTCTCTGTACCGGACTTGATCGGCTCTGAACAAGCTGCAGCCCAGAAATTGCTTGCTACCCGAAAGCTTCGTCTTGAGGTTGTTGGTACCGTTACGACAACTCAACATATTGACAAGATAGCTAAGCAAGAGCCCGCAGCAAAATCTAAAGTCGAAGCAAGAAGTGTGATAAAAGCCTGGATTGGTGAAAAGCGAAAAGACATAAAGACCGTTGATGATTTTGTTGGAAAATCTATAAATGCGACTGGCAAAGTGATTGATAGTAATCAACAGTATTCTCTGGATAAAGTTGATTTTGACAAGTCCGGTGAGTCGGGCAAAGTTGTGTCACAAATTCCAGCACCTGGTGAGCCATTAACAAGCCACACTGTCATTAGACTTAAAATCGGAGTGGGTGATGATAAAAAAGACCTATCTACAGCACTCTTTATTCTGAAACGGGATAAAGAATTCCAAACCTTGAATATCACTCAGGGTAAATTATCTAAAGTGTTGAAGGATAAAAAAGTGGAAGGCTTGACTGATTTAAGAAAGCTTTCAAGAGCAAGCATGAAGAGTCTGACAACCACCTTCGGTCTTAAGGGCATTGATGAAGCCAGAACTCTAAAGGCCATATTGGTTGATGTTACTAACCAATTAAAAGGTTAGTACTCAGGTATCCCAATGGCTCAGCTCAAGCACCCGCACAAACCAGCAAAAGCATCGCCTAAAAAAGCAATGCCTTTGCAAAAAAAGTTGAGTGTAAACCCAGCGAATGATCGCTATGAGCGCGAAGCTGATGCTGTTGCAGATAAGGTAACAGCTCAGAGGGGCTCGCTTCCAACGGCTGCTCCGCCCACAATATCACGATTGTCTCAACCAGGGGCACAAAGAGCGCCAAGCGGTAACAATCCCAGCGCTAAAAGTAAGAGCATAAAAACCACCAAAGTCGAAGATGACGAAAAGGATAAAAACAAAAAAACCGTTCAGCGTCGTGCTGACGGTGTTTCAACCGCAACACAGTCCACCGAGTCTTCTATCAACCGTATGCGCGTAGCAGGTGGTTCTCCCTTATCACCTAATACCAAATCTTACATGGAACCAAGATTTGGCAGAAGCTTGAATAATGTTCGTGTTCATACAGGTGCGCAAGCTAATAACGCTGCAAAGTCTGTCGGAGCTCGAGCTTTTACTGTAGGCCAAGATATCTTTTTTGGAAAAGGTCAATATCAACCTGATGCACCTCACGGACAACATCTGCTTGCTCACGAATTAACCCACACAGTCCAACAACAAGGTATTGCTGGTACAGGCCAGGCAAAAACCATACAAAGAGAAGGTGATGATGATCCTGAAATAGAAGAACCGGGATTGACGCATGCTGCTCGACGTTCTGTGGGAAGTATTGAGCTCAATGAAGGTGCAGGAGGTGTTCTCAATATTCCCACCTTAGAAATACCTACCATTAAACGGGGAATTAAAGGTGCCAGCGACCATCCTTTAGCTCCTGGTGTTCCAGCGGAAGGTAAAAACTCAATAACGTCAGGGCAAGCTTTCGTGTTTAAGGGAAGAACTGACAGGGGAAGCACTACAGCAAGACAACGCTGGTTAAATGATGCAGATACAGAAATAAAGCCCAGGCTGCAAGATGTCATCCCTAATAAGGTGCTTAACTGGGAAGAAGGTGCTGAAATTGATGGTAAAAAATACGTTAGGTTAAATTCTAGGAGTGCTTCTAGCTCAAGCATGATCATTCCAGGAACTGTCCAAGAGCTGGCGAATCATGAGTTGTTTAAGCTACCCACTTGGGATCGCGATGGTCAGATTAATTTTATGGATGTCGATCACTCTCTCGAATTGCAGCTTGGTGGTAAAGATGACTTCGATAACTTCTGGCTGCTCGACCAAAGCACTAATCGCAGCTCCGGAAGTAAAATAGCCAGTAGGTTTCGCAGTAGCGTGGATGACTTATTAGAAAGTGCGGATGATGCCGATTTCTGGCGCGGCTCAAATACCAGTAAAAGGCCAAGTTATGAAACCATAAAGGCGGGTGAAAATAGTTGGACCATAAACTTTGCCGGATTTTCAAATCTTCAGGTCAGGCGGCAGAATACTAACGCGTATTGGACCCAACAAGAGATTAAAGATGGCGATCATCTGGAGCACCTTAAAGCATTAACCGAGCAAGAAGTGGTCAGCGAAGGTTTGGTTTTTGTTCAAGGCCAGGTTCCCAACTTTGTCAGCATATTTTCTAGCCCAACTGGCGGTTGGAGAAAACGATTGGAAAGACAGGGTGACGTGTGGCAAGCAGCAAATGGACGTGATTTAAATGACTTCTATAAGGGATTCAACTTAGAAACAATCGACTACCGTTTGCCCACATCTGGAGCGGGTGGAGAAGAATTAGGTTCATTGACAGGTGAGATATTCAGAACATCTGATGGTGAACAATTTTTGCGGGCGGAGCGCTTCTCGTTAAAGATAATACACGCTCCACACTTCGGTTTTGGAGGCTATGTTGATCAAACAGAAATGCGGCGAGCGATTCGAGCCATTGAAGGACATGTCACCAATGCCAGCCCAGTAACCTTTACCGAAGCAGGCATATCACCTTCCGGTGAACTCTTTGCCAATGGTGAAATTACTGCCACCAAAGCATTGTTCCCTAATCTGAACATCCCTATTCGCATCCGTGGCAGTGATATATTTATAGAATTCCCCATCCCAACCGATAGGCTTAATTTCGGCCCAGTAAGTGTGACCGAGGCATCGATTGCGATGGGGGTCGGAGAGAATGGCATTTTCCTTGAGGGGGGCGCGCAGCTCGAAGTGGCACAGGTTGGCTCCGGAAACATTCGTGCACGGGTTGAAGACGGTAACACTATTTTCAATGGTACCTTCGATGTCGATATGGACTTTTTAAACCCTGCTCAAGCCGAAATGACCTATAACTACAATCAGGACGAGCTTACTGTAAGTCTAACGGCCGGAGTAGAGGAGGGTAGATTACCAGGAGTCGAATCTGGACAAGTCACCGTCACAATCTCCCGAGAAGGTGTTGATGTGGGTGGAGAGCTTCAGTTGGCAGGCCCACTCAGTGGAACAGTCATTACCGTCGATTACAGCGAGGAAAATGGGCTAGTTATTGGCGCAGAAAACATCCCGCTACCTGTAGAAAATGTACCTGGCGTTACTTCTGCAACAGCTTCTTTATTCGCCCGAAAAAATCCTGAAACAAATGAATGGGTTTTTGGAGGAAGTGGTACCGCTGTTTTAGGTATTGCTGGCGCGACCGGTGAAATTACCATTGGTGTAGAAGGCGACCAGATAAT
>JAPHRL010000144.1 GCA_026195755.1 Kangiella sp.
GTTATCGGCTCAAACCTGTTTAATACCCTCGCCGTAGTTGGTATTGCCGGTGCCATTCATCCGCTGACGGTTGATTCAGAAGTTCTCTGGCGCGACGCCATGTTCATGGGTGTACTGACCCTGTCGCTATTTGTTATTGGCTACGGGTTCAGGGGCGAAGGACGCATCAACCGAGTCGAAGGCGCGGTACTGCTAGCTGCCTATGTCGGTTACACGACCTATCTGATCCGCTCAGTGTTTTTATAATCTCACTGAACATCCGGTAGTGACAGGACAGACTTAGCGCCCATTGCCAAATAAAGAGAAACACTGTTGATTAACTGTTGCGATTGAGCGTCAATCAACTGCATTTGTGTCGATAAGTATTGCTGTTGCGCTAACAGCAGCTCAATGTAACTGGCCGCTCCGAGCTCATGGCGCCTTATTATAATCTGCATGGCTTCTTCTGAGCTCTGGCTAGAGTGAGCTATCATATCTAACTTTTGCGCATCATTCTCAAGCTGACGTAAGGTGTCTGCAACTTCCCGTAACGCCTCCAGAACCACATATTGGTAATTACTGGTGGCCGCCTCAAATTCAGCTAATGCCGCCCGTTTTTCCGCCGGCAACCCAGGGTTAAATAATGGCTGGGTTAATTGTCCTATCAAGGACCAGACCGCAGATTCCCCACTGAACAAAGAGGCTGTCGATAGTGCCTGTGAACCTATCTGACCATTCAGGTTTATGTTTGGGTACATATTGGCAATGGCAACACCATACTCGGCATTAGCCGCCTGCATAAGTGATTCTGCAGCCTGAATATCAGGCCGTTGGCGAGCCAGTTCTGATGGAATGATCAATGGCAGATTTTTCGGTAAAGCAAAATCCTGTAGAGTGAATTCAGCAGTGATCTCTGAGCCAGGATTTTCACCGGCCATAGTAGCTAACAGATGCTCAGTCTTTTGAATTTGATTGCGCAATACTGGAATATTGGCACGAGTCAGTTCAACTTCAGACTCCAACAATAAAACCTCATGTTTTGAAACCTGACCTAACTCAAGTTGCTGCTTAACGATATCCAGTTGCTGCTCCTGCTTTGCCACCAGCTGCTCAGTAGCTTCCAGCTGACTTCTTAACTTTGCCTGATTAACTGCGGTATTAATCACCGTTGCCACCAAGGCTAGCTGCGTTGCCTCCAGCTCATAACGCTGATAATCCACTCGCGAAGCCAACGCTTCCAAGGCACGACTGTTACCACCCGATAAATCCAGTTGATAGCTAACATCTACACCAGCATTGTAGATACTAAATTCCTGAGGCGAACCCTGCTGTCCAAAAACTCCAGGATTAAACCTTTGTCTCTGTGCGCTGATATTGGCATCAACTTTAGGGTAACGTGTAGTGCCAACACGAGCCTGAAACAACTCTTCCGCGCTGCGTAATTGTGCGTTGGCGGCTAATAAACTTGGGTTTTGAGATAATACTTTTTCGACTAAAAGATTGAGCGAATCTGACTTAAACTGGCGCCACCACTGCTGCTCAGTTGCATCAACCCATTGCAACGTTTGACCAGTGGCCAATTCTTTATTATTACCAACCACAACGGCATCATCGCTAGCTGTGTATTGAGAGACCGATGGCGGTTCAGGTACTTTAAAGTCAGGAGTCACAGCGCACGAAGCCACCGTTGATAGTAACAATAAAGTAAGTGGGAAGCGGATATTCATTAGCGGCTACCTATAAAAGTGATCCACAAAAGGCTGTTTGAATTTTTGGTGGCAGGCGACGCAGGACTGCAATAAATCTGCATAGGTTTTTATGACAGCATCACCCTCATTTTTTTCTGCAACTTTTTTTAACATCATTGCAGTATCGTGTGTCACACCATCCAGACTCTTAAATGCTCCAGCATCCGTGCCCATAAAAGATAAGATACGCATTTTTTCAGTCATAGGCGGTTGCTCGTGATCAGCAACCAGCGGCGCAAGATCCGCCACAGCAACCAAATCTTCACGAATAATGGCGCTGGCGATACGTTGCATATTGAGCTCTAGATCCTGCATGATTAGTCGCAGTGCCATTGGCTCAACATCACTTTTTCCCTCGTCCGCTGTTTCTGCAGCACTCAACTGCAAGGGAATACTGCTTAGGCCAATAGCCACACTCATCAGCAATGTTTTCATAGGCGTTGCAAAATTTAGTTTATTCATATTACTGTCCTCATCGTTTATAGATCAAAGGCTCTGCCCTCGCCTTTTTCTTCGTAAGTCACACCGTCACGAATATGATAAATTCGTTTAAACGTCGGAATAATTTTTTCATCATGTGTCACTACAATAATGGCTGTTTCAAACTTCTTGGCCATGTCATTCAGAATTTTTATCACCGCCAATGCTCTCTCACTGTCCAGTGGCGCTGTTGGTTCATCCGCCAAAATCACTGGAGGCCGATTGACCAGACCTCTGGCGATAGCAACCCTTTGTTGCTCACCACCGGATAATTGCGACGGCATGGCCTTAGCCCTATGTTGCACATCGAGCGCTTCCAAAAGAGCTAAAGCACTATTTCTCGCCTCTTTGTTTGCGACTCCGGCCAGCATCGGTGGCAGAGCAACATTGTCGGTGACATCCAAAAATGGAATCAGGTAAGGTGCCTGAAAAACAAAGCCAATTTTGTCACGACGCAAAGCGCGAATATCTTTGACTTTCCATCCTTTGTCATAAATAGTCTCATCACCCAGAATCATCGTTCCCGCCGAAGGTTCGATCACAGCACCCAAACATTTTAATAAGGTACTTTTACCCGAACCGGAGGGACCAATTAAGCCCACCACCTCGCCCGGCGCAACCACCATGTTCACTTCTTTTAAAGCATCAACTGCAGTGTCTCCTGAACCATATCGCTTTCTTAACCCTTCGATGCGAATGCCTTTGCCACTCATGCTAGCCTCCCACCGCTTCAGCCGGATCAACTTTCAATGCAGCTCGAATCGCAATAATGCTCGATAAAATACAAATGATGACCACAGCAACAAAACCTGCTGCTGAGTCCATGGGTTCCAGCAACACATATTTTGGAAAAGCAGGTGCACCAAAGGTCGCTGAAATCTTTCCAACTACAAAGCCGATGACTCCGAGTGCAATGGCCTGCTGTAATATCATGCCGGCAATGGTTCTATTTCGTGTACCGATTAATTTTAATACTGCAATTTCTCGAATCTTTCCCAGAGTTAATGTGTAAATAATAAAAGCAACAATGGCCGCACTGACCACCGCAAGGATTGCGAGGAACATACCTATCTGCTTAGCAGAGGTTGCAATCATTTTTCCAATCAAGATGTCCTCCATGTCCTGACGAGTGTAAACGGTTAAACGTTTCCATTGCTCGATAGACTGTGCGACCTCTTTTGGTGAATAGCCTTTTTTAACCTGTACTAACACAGAATTAACATAAGGATTATTGGTTTGTGAATGATTTAAAGCGTCTAGCAATCCAGGCGCGCCAGGCTGAGTAAACTCAGGATTCTGCGCATTGCGACGGCGTTGCTCGAGGATGGCATCATTGTCCTTCAAGAACTGGGCTTCCTGTGCATCTTTAAGGGGAATAAAGACCATCGGGTCACCGTTTGATGACACCATCCTGCGAGTCAAACCAACAACCGTATATTGATTGCGCCGAATCTTTAAGGTATCGCCCACTTTAAAGCCAGTTGCTTCGTCTGCAACGGCTTCGTAATGACCACGAGTTATTTGTCGACCATTAATTAAATATGGCGGCCAACCTGGCTGACCGGGTTGTCCTGCAGCAATACCTGAAATCATGCTACGCACATCTCGGTCACCATGCCTGACCTGCATCGTCAGGTAAGTCACATTGGCAGTACGTTCGACTCCAGGCATACTCTGAATGCCGCGCCATTCGTCGTCATAAATGCTGGATGATTCTGCATAGGGCCCGAGCGTATTTTTTTGTACCACCCAAAGATCTGCGCCACTGTTATCCAGCAATACTTTGGCGTCATCGACCATGCCGCGATAAACACCCGCCATAATTAGAGTAACTCCTATTAATAGCCCAAGCCCAAACCCCGTAAACACGAACTTACCCCAAGAGTGCAATATGTCGCGCCCAGCCAGACTGATCATTTATCTCCACCTATGAGACTTTCGACCACTTTAATCCGGCTATTAGGTGCTAGTCCTTTTTCGCTATGTAGCACGACAGAGTCTCCCAACGAAATACCACTTTTGATTTCAACCAGACCGTCTAAATCTGTAGCGCCAATAGAAACAGGAGCATACTCAAGATCACCATCAACAATTTTCCAGACACCTAGCACACCATCAATGCGCTTCAGAGCGGCGTTAGGAATAACCGTGCTTGCAGCTAAACTCTCCAGCTCAATGGTCACTTCTGCCAGCTCTCCTATTGACGGGAGTGGATCTGGCAAATCGTCAAAAATGATCTTGGCTAAGAACTCCTCCGTTACAGCATCAGCAATAGGCTCGACTCGATAAATTTCACCCAGCAACTCCTGGTTGGATTTAGAGCGTAACTTGATATGAGCTTTTAACCCTGTATTCAGTCCTGTTGCGTGAATCTGATCGAAGCGCACATTAAGCCAGATATCTGAAGGGTTAATAATTTCTAAAACCGACTGCCCAGCAACAACCGTTGTGCCCGGTTCTGCATTCCGACTTACCACAATCCCTCCAACAGGACTGATTAAATTTAGATGGTCTTGCTGTGCCTGTAACCCTTTTTGTTCTGCTTGTTGTCGCAAAAGCTCTTGCTTAGCAGCAGCAAAACCTGCTTCTGCAATTCGAAGTTCTTGCTGCTTAACAGCAAACTGTTCTTCACTTATTGAGCTTACAGTTAATAACTTGTCGTATCGTTCAAATTGATCTTGAGCAAATTGATAGCGCGTTTCCGCCTCTTTCAGTTGCGCTTTCGCTCGCATCAGTGCGGACTGCTGTGCTTGCAAACGTTGCTCCAGATCGACCGGATTCATGGTTCCTAATAATTGCCCCTCTTGAACTTCGTCACCGATGTCTACATGCAATTGTTTAACCCGTCCAGGTACCGTTGGTCCCACTTTATAGCGATAACGCGCTTCAACGGTTCCAATCCCAAATAAGGCCGGCGAAATATTTGCCTGAGTCACTTTCGTTTCGGTGACTAAAATCGGAGAAAGGGGCCCTGATCGAAGAATCACATACAAAAAGAGCAGGGCTAACGGCAACATGATTGCTATCAGTGCCATAGTTCGCTTGTGTTCAAATAGCTTTTTAATCGACAAGCCTTTAATCAATTTTTGCTTCATCTCTAGCCCCGTATACCACGTTGATAAATAGCGAAGACTCCCGGGGCATCCTTACGCATTTTTTTGACATCTCCAGCCAATAAAGACTGCATCACTAAGCCCTGTATCGTACCGATAAACAACAGAGCAGCAGATTGAGTGTCTAGCTCAGGATCTAACTCCCCACTATTGATTCCCTCATCAAGTAAAGCCTTCAACTTTATGCTATAACCTTCAATCATTAGCTGCACCAGACGCTTAGGTGCACTATCTTTTGCTCCCTGCAACTCACCAAAAAGCATTCTCGGCACACCTGGGTGCTTACAGACAAACTCTACATGAGCCATAAACATAGCCTCAAGCGCTGCCATTGGTGATGGGTTCTTACTGATGGCTTTGTCGATGCGCGCTAATAAGCGTTTTGAAACCCACTCCATGACCGATGACAGAATCGCCTCCTTGTTCGGGAAATGGCGAAACAAAGCACCTTGAGTCACCCCCATACGCTTAGCAATTGCAGCGGTAGTAATCTCGCTGGGGTTTTGCTCCCCTGCTAATTCAACCACTGTTTCAACCGTGACTTCACGGCGCTCGTCTGCACGAAGATTCTTAGAAGAAGTTTTCATGTCCTAACTCCAAACATAAAAGATAGTAATTGGTTACTATCTTTTATCAATTTACTCATTTCGTCAAGCTAAACCTCACTCATTCGGTAAAAAATGAATAAATTTTTACCAGTCACCTACCAAATTTAAGCTTAAACTGAGAAACCTACTGCGGATCTTGAGTCAACCCCCAATCATTAAACAAGACATAAAGAGCCGGGATTACAATAATTACCAACACCGTGGCAGCAAGCAATCCAAAAACGACAGAAATAACTAGAGGTTTTATTGCAGCTGCCTGACTACTCGTTTCAGCCAATATTGGTAATAATCCTGCAATAGTTGTGCTAGATGAGATGATAATTGCCCGCAATCGATCACGACTTGCTAATCCTGCGGCACGTACTACGCCTACCCCATTTTGCCTATTATTTTTTATAAACTGTATTAATAAGATAGCATTATTCACTACAATTCCAGCCAAAGAGGCCGCACCAATTAAAGATGGCATGGATAAGTAATACCCCATTAGCACATGCCCCCAAAGCGCCCCGATGAAAGCAAGAGGAATCGAAAGCATGACGATCAGTGGCTCAATATAACTTCGGAACTGGAATGACAAAATCAGAAAGATGCCTATTAAACCTATCAACAATCCTCTTCCTATTGAACTTCCCGTCTCTGCTGAATTTGCGACCTGCCCCTCAAAACTTACCTCAATATTGGGATAACGAGATGTAAATTCTCCGAACCACTTATCATCAAGAATACTGGACACAATTGCTTGCCCACTTGAAAGACGAGCATTAACATTTGCTTCAATCGTCAGAGTCCTACGCCCATTGATGCGTGTTACTCGTGCCCAATCTCGCGTCTCTTTTATTCTCGCAACAACATCCAGCGGCACTTGACTTCCGTCTGGAAGAGTTAGTGTTTTATCTACAAGATCATCAAGACTATTTCTATCTGACAAGCTTTCACGAATAAGAATCTCAACATCGTGATCACCAATGCGTTGGGTATCTGTAACTTCCCCCAGAAATGCTACTCGCAGCTGAGTTGCAATCTCTTCCGCTGATAAGCCTAATCCATACCCACTATCAGCCACAAAAAAAGTTCGTTGGGGTTTTCCAAAGCGCAGATCACCTATAACGTTATATACTGCATCAAAGCTTTCTAAATAAGTAATAAAATCAAGAGAGGCTGAATATAATTCATCTAAATTTTCTCCTTGTAAACGCACCTCAACCGGAATACCTGCTGGGCCGAATCCTGGCTCCTGGATGATCAACCTCTGAATACCTGCAATACTACCAATCTCCTTAAGCCATTCAGTAGTAATCTCGTCTAAAGTTACAGTACGTTGTTCTGCTGTTAACAAATCTACAACTACTGTTGCGACATGAGGACCAGCCTCACGAGCACTTGGGTTATAATTAAAACGGACCTGAACAGCATTTATTAAAGGTGCTGCATCAGGTTGCTCGGGCGTATAGCGCTTATTTAATCGCTCAATGGCTTTTTCAACCTGTTCAGCCACTGCTTCCGTTCGTATGAAAGGAGTACCCTGAGGCATCAATATACGTGCCTCCAGCACATCGCCATCAATATCAGGCATGGCTTCGTTACCTATATGCCCACCAGCAACAAAACCAGCGGAGCCAAGTATTATCATAAAAACACCTCCCAAAACCCAGCGCCTATGCTGGATAGATTTATCAGTAATCTTCCCCACCCTCTCACGAAAAATTTCAAAACCGTGATCGAAGCGCTGTCGTAATACTGACTTGTGGTCACTGTTTATTCTTGGAATACTTGATTTAAGGTGATGGGGTAAAATCCAGAAAGCCTCGATCAAGCTTGCTGCTAATGATGCAATTAATACTACTGGCAACACCTCTAGTACCGTCCCTAACTCTCCGGCTAAAAATGCTAGGGGCGCAAATACAGCTACTGTAGTGAGAAATGAGGATAGAACACCGGATAGCACTTGCCTAGTTCCCTCCACCACTGCCTTTAAGGGATTATCAGTTTCTCCGGCATGAACGGCAATGTTATCGGTAATCACAATCGCGTCATCCATAACTATACCAATCGCCATCAATAATGCGACCAGGGTGATCATATTAAGTGTTAAGCCAGTAAGAGCCATAACAATAAAGGCTCCCATAAAAGCAACAGGTAATCCTAAGACTGCCCAAGTGGCTAAGCGGGGCCGAAAGAATGCACTCATCACCAGCAAAACCAAGATAAAACCAACAATTCCATTTCCCACCAACATCTCAAGTCGATCTTTCACAATGCTGGTCATGTCCTGCGTGAGAGATAATTCGATATGCCCGTTAAAGCGCTCACTCTCTGATCTTATTAGCTGCTCCAAACTCTCTTTAACGGATAAAGCATCATCTCTAAGTGACTTATGTACTTCTAGTACTAGAGCAGGCTTACCATTAAATAGAATTTTTTCTTCGGCTTTCTCACCCATTTCACTGAGAGTTGCAATCTCACCAAGTGTTACCCTTCCACCATCGGCTTCAGAAAGCACCACAATAGATGCCAGTTCGGACAATGAACGTCGTTGCTCTGTAAATCGAAGTAAAATGTCTCTATCCGGTGTTTCCAAAGTACCTAATGGCAAATCAAGACTTTGGGCCGAAATTCTTCTAGCAATTTCTCGAGCCGACAAACCATATTGGTTTAGCACCCCCCTCGGAATTTCAATTTGCCATTGCCGTTGCGACCTACCTTGTATTTCAACTTTCGTCACTCCAGAGAGTAACATCAGTCTTTGTTCTAACCGTAAGGCATAATCTTCCAACTGTCCGCCAGGCATATCGCCCGTTATAGCAACAGCGGCAACTAGAGCACTCAAATGTAATTCTCGCAGTACGGGTGCGTCGGCCCGAACCGGTAAATCTTTTATCGCGCTGACCTCAGTTTCCAGTTCGTTAATAAATCTAAGAGAGTCTCCCTTTGGCTCCATGCTTGCTGTAGCACTGGCTACATTATCCTGTGCAACACATGAAAACTCATCGAGGAAGTCGACACTTTTTACGGCATCGTAAAGGCGACGACAAACAGCGTCTTCCACATCAGCTACATTAGCCCCTCGATAAACAACTTCAATTGAAACCTCTGTTGGACGATAGTCTGGAAACGTTTCACGTTTTAAGTGAGGCGCTGAGAAAAGACCTGCAGCCAGTACTAGCAACAATAATAGATTAGCCGCAGTTGGATGTCCTGCAAACCAACGAATCATTGCTGATCTCCTAAAGCCATCACTTCTATTTTATGTTGCAGCATCTCATCATGATACGGATCTAATAGCATTCCGTTTACCGCCAACGGCAAGTCATCGGTGATAATTAGCTCTCCAGGCTCAAGCCCCGAAGCAATGACGGCCAACCCATTCTGTTCAAATCCAACTTGAACTTTGCGACGTATCAAGCGGTTATCATCATTTACTAACCATACTTCTCCCTGATGCACAGAACTAACAGGTATAGCCATCAGCGGGACAATACTAGGCACCGAAAGCACCACTTTGGTGTACATATTCTTTTTCAGTGCTTGATGGTCAGATGAAGCTGTATTGTTGTGATGGTTATCTACACGAACAACAACTCGAGAAGTTCGTGTTAAAGCATCTAAACCATTAGCAA
>JAPHRL010000177.1 GCA_026195755.1 Kangiella sp.
AATGGGCAAAGGGTTGGGCAAAACAACTGGCTGGATTCATAGAGCTAGCCTTAGACATAAGAATGTGCGCATGGTTACGGGCGCTCAATACAAGCAAATCAACGATGAAGGGCTTGTCATCGAGTTTGAAGATGGGCGGCAAGAATTGTTAGCGGTTGAGAATGTCATCATTTGTGCCGGCCAGGTGCCATTAAGAGCTATGCAGGATGAACTGACTCAAAAAGGCGTTCCTGTACACCTTATTGGTGGAGCCGATGTGGCCGCAGAGCTAGATGCAAAAAGGGCTATCCGTCAAGGAACAGAGCTAGCATTCGATATTTAATAGAAAGCAATGCAAATATGCATTGCTTGGAATGCTTTAAAATAGAGATTTCTTATTTCTTTGTTAAATTGACAATGCAAATTTGAAGTGGTAGAAATAACCTATATACGGACTTTTTGTTGGGTTATTTCTATGGCTTGGATAACGGATTCACTGCCTATTTCTATTGAGCTTGCAACAGCGCTTGCCTGGATTGCTGTTGCCTCTTATCTTTTATTGCAGCGTACCTTTGTATTTCAAAAGAGCAGTACTTTCATCAAAACTTATTATCCCAACCAATCTTCCACCTCTAAAAAGTTCACTCAGAGGTAGCCATGCATAAGCTGTTAAATCGTCAAATTCAAAATTACCTAAAGGGTGATAGAGAGCTTGTTCCTGACAAGTTTCTCAAGGCGATTGATCAGGCTTACAAAAGGGCTGAGGAAGAACGTCGCTGGTATGAAGATTCTTTGACGTTAAATTCTGGCGAGTCACGAGATAGATTCAATCAGATGCAAAATAAACTAGCCGAACTTGAACAAGTTAAAGCTGAACTTGAGCAAAGTATTCGTAAACTTAGAGTTACCATGGACGCCGGTTATGATGGCATCGTGCAGGTTAATTCTGACGGTATCCCTACTGCCTATAATGACACTGCACTCAATATGCTTGAAATGTCAGCCGTGGAATTCCAATCTTTAAGTTATCGTAAAATCTGTCGCTATTTACTGCACAATATCAACAACCCCGAAATCGTCATCAACCAGATCCGCAAAACCCTACTCAAACAAGAAGACAGTGATAATATTCTGATAGAGCATAATGACGGTCGTTTTTTTGAGTGTAAGGCAAAAGCTTTGGAGCTCGATGGTCAGACTCAAGGGCTAGTATGGACTATTAAAGACATCACTGAGCTTAAGTTGAAAGAGCGTGAAGCACGTTATCTGGCATACCACGATGAACTAACGAACTTGCCCAATCGAACACTTTTTTTCGAACGGCTAGAGCATGCACTGGATCTGGCAAAGCGCAAAGAAGATTATCTCGCTGTCATTTTTCTCGATTTAGACGAATTTAAAACGGTCAATGACACATTTGGTCATGCGCAAGGCGATTTATTGTTGCGGAAAGTGGCAAAGAGGATCTTGGTTGCTCTTCGTGAGCATGACACTTTTGCTCGGTTAGGCGGTGACGAGTTTGTGATTATGCTTGAAGATGTTGAAGACCGAGACGCGATTGTGAATGTTCTTGATCGTATCTTACATGCTCTTGACTCTGCGGTTTCACTAGGCGCAAATCAGGTTTATATCACTCCATCGCTGGGGGTTGCGATCTATCCAGAAGATGGGTCAGAAGCCGAGGACCTTTTGAAGAAAGCAGATATGGCTATGTATAACTCAAAGAAGCAGGGTAAAAACACTTATAGCTTTTATTCAAATCACTTAGAAAGCTACTCAAAATACCGTTTATCAATGCGAACATCTTTACGCCGTGCCTTGCGCAATAATGAATTTTTTCTCGAATATCAGCCTAAATTCTCACTGTCTGATAAAAGTATAGTGGGTGTTGAAGCACTCATACGCTGGAATAATCACGAGACTTTAATGAGTCCAGCTGAGTTTATCAGCGAAGCAGAGTCTAATGGCCTGATCATTCCAATCAGCCAATGGGTCATTGCGCAGGTCTGTCGAGATATGTCGCAGTGGAAGTCAGATTGTGAGTGTTCCTGTCCGGTAAGCATCAATGTCAGTCCACGCTATTTTCAACATGGTGAATTGATTAAAGACTTACAAAAATACGTCAAGAAGTACAATGTCAGCGCCAGAAATATAGAAATCGAAATTACTGAGCAGGCCTTTATTTCTGATATTGATAATGCCATTACGCGGATGCAGGCGCTTAATGATATTGGCGTTGGAATTTCAATTGATGACTTTGGAACGGGCTACTCTTCATTTAATTACTTGATGAAGTTACCTGTGCAGCAGTTGAAGATTGATACCTCCTTTATTCGTTCACTTGAAGAGTCCGAAATTCAGCATTCTCTGGTTGCCGAGATTATCAAGATTGCCCATTTATTCGGACTATCCGTGGTTGCTGAAGGGGTCGAGCATCAGCATATTGCCGACTTACTTTCTTCATACGACTGCGACCAGGCGCAAGGCTTTTGGTTGGCTTCGCCAGTCCCCGCTAATCAGTTCTATCAACAGTTTCTAGCCGCCTGACTCTGAATCTTTTTCACGTTTCAACTAACAAGTGTACGCTGAACTATTGACCTTGTGGCCAATGTCAGGGAAGATGTCACCAATCTGGTCGGATCTGAACAAAGGCACCCTATGTCAAACAATCTAGAGAGTTCTACAAATCATCATATTGCACATCTAGACGTTGAATTAACTGAGCACACCTATAGTATTGGCGAGGAAATTGCCAATGCTTTAACCCATGGAATTGGTGCTTTGCTAAGCGTTGCTGCCATGACCATGATGATTATGACATCGGTTCAGCTTGATGATGGCTGGAAGCTAGCCAGTTCGATTGTTTACGGCATCAGCCTGGTGATATTGTTTACGTCATCAACCCTTTATCACAGCTTCCAGCCAGAGTCGGTTAAGCAGGTTTTTCAAACCTTCGACCATTGCGCCATTTATTTCTTAATTGCCGGTACCTACACGCCTTTTGTTCTGGTTAGTTTAAACGGTGTCTGGGGCTGGGTTCTATTTGGTGTAATCTGGGGGCTGGCATTCTTCGGAGTCATCTTCAAGGTCGCCTTTAAACAGAGATTCCCCAGAGTGTCATTGATCACCTATATCCTGATGGGGTGGGTGATCGTCGTTGCGGCAGAAGAAATGCTGGAAAAAGTACCGCCCCCGGCGCTTTGGCTTCTATTTGCTGGAGGCTTGTCCTATACCTTAGGAACGATATTCTACGCAGCCGATAAGAAAATCCCTTACAACCACGCTATCTGGCACCTATTTGTATTAGGTGGCGCCGTTTGTCATTTCCTTGCCATCTACCTTTATGTGATATAAAAATATTTAGCAATTCCTGCACAAAAAACATACAGTTTTTATTGTCTATCCTTGCCTGATCAAGTAAATTAGGCAGGGCATGGATGGGGAATTATGCTAATAAAATCATACTTAACAGAAATTCATAATAAAGGTAGTAA
>JAPHRL010000224.1 GCA_026195755.1 Kangiella sp.
CCAATCTTGCCTTTGATGTAGGGCGATTGTAGAAATCCCAGAAACAGCGCTATAGGGAATATCCACCAGAACTGAACTAAGATTTGAAGAAAGGTGTTAAAGAAAACGCTCGGTAAGTCCATTTGATTTTATCCTATTATATATAACCAATAAAAAAGCCTGACAATTGCTTGCCAGGCTCTTGGAAGAGGAGTTAGACGTCTCTTAGCTCCTCTGTTCCCCCAACTGTTAAATGTGGTGTTAGTCCCAAGACAGGGCGCCACCAGTTTGATATTCAATCACGCGAGTTTCGAAGAAGTTTTTCTCTTTCTTCAAGTCCATGATTTCGCTCATCCATGGGAATGGATTTGAGACGTTTTTGAATTGCTCAGGCAGGCCTAATTGGGCAAGACGGCGGTTACAGATGAACTGTAGGTATTCTTCCATCATGCCGGCGTTCATGCCTAATACACCGCGTGGCATTGTGTCACGTGCGTATTCAATTTCGAGCTGTGTGCCTTCAAGAATCATTTGCAAGACTTCTTGCTTGAATTCTGCTGTCCACAAGTGTGGGTTTTCCAGTTTGATCTGGTTGATGATGTCAACGCCGAAGTTTAGGTGCATTGATTCATCGCGCAGGATGTACTGGAACTGTTCAGCAACACCAGTCATTTTATTGCGGCGTCCCATTGATAAGATCTGGGTAAAACCACAGTAGAAGAAAATGCCTTCGGTAACGCAGTAGAAGCCGATAAGGTTGCGTAGCAATTCCTGGTCTGCTTCGTCTGTGCCCGTTTTGAAGGTTGGGTTGGAGATACCTTGCGTGTGCTTAATGCTCCAGGCTGCTTTTTTAGCGATGCTTGGTACTTCGCGGTACATGTTGAATACTTCTGCTTCATCCATGCCCAAAGACTCTACGCAGTATTGGTAGGCGTGGGTGTGGATAGCTTCTTCAAATGCTTGACGCAAAATGTACTGACGGCACTCAGGGTTGGTAATCAAGCGATAAATCGCCAGTACCAGATTGTTGGCAACCAATGAGTCAGCGGTTGAGAAATAACCCAAAGAACGCATAACGATTTTACGCTCATCGTCAGTTAAGCCGTTTGGATCTTTCCAGGTGGCAACGTCTTTAGTCATGTTAATTTCTTGTGGCATCCAGTGGTTCGAACAACCATCCAGATATTTTTGCCATGCCCAGTCGTACTTGAAGGGTACTAACTGGTTCAAATCAGCGCGGCAGTTGATCATTTTCTTATCATCAACTTCGATACGGGCCGCACCCATTTCTAATTCTTCTAAACCTGGCGCTACGTCGAGCTCTTCTAAAGCTGCTTGTGCTTTAGCAAGATTGTCTAATGCTTCTGGCTCTACATACTCTTCTTGAGTTGCTTTTGGCTCAGCCGCTGCCTGTTGTGCAGGCGCAGCTTGCTCTTGCTGCTCTTCGACTACGGGAGCAGGAGCGGGTTGTGCTTTCTTCGGCGCTTCGGCCTTTTCCTCTTTGTTGTAATCATCCCAGTTGAACATGTTTACCTCTCTTAAATTTGGTTGTGCTTTTCACGCTTTTGCATTGCAATTTTATTTTCGTGAAAAAAGGGGCGAACTTTCGTTGCGACCCCATTCCATTGTCGTCACTTCTCTTTTTAGTTATTCACTTAAGCGAAAAGCTTGCCGTTATTGGCAAGCCTCGCAATCTGGGTCATCAAGTGCACAAGCCGCTGGTGCTGCCGAGCCGACTGGTGCTGGACCAGAGGATACGGCGTTGAGCTTGCCATCACTGATGGTTGATTTCTCAGTACTGGTTGCGCCTAGTGAACGCAAGTAGTAAGTGGTTTTCAAGCCACGGAACCAGGCCATGCGATAGACCATATCCAGTTTCTTACCGGATGGTTCGCTCATGTATAGGTTGAGCGATTGCGCTTGGTCGATCCATTTCTGGCGACGGCTTGCTGCTTCCACTAACCATTTTGGTTCCACTTCAAAGGCGGTTGCGAACAGCTCTTTAATTTCACTTGGGATGCGGTCAATGTGCTGCAAACTACCTTCGTAGTATTTCAGGTCATTAACCATCACAGAATCCCACAGCTTGCGAGCTTTCAGTTCTTTAACCATGTATGGATTAACTACCGTGAACTCGCCTGACAGGTTCGATTTCACGTACAGGTTCTGGTAGGTCGGCTCAATTGATTGAGAGACGCCAGAGATGTTAGAGATGGTTGCAGTTGGTGCAATGGCCATCACGTTAGAGTTACGCATACCAATTGTTTTGACACGCTCGCGTAATGTACCCCAATCCATTGTTGAACTGGTATCCACTTCGATGAACTCCGCACCACGTTCTTCGATTAACTTTTCAATCGAGTCAATCGGTAGAACGCCTTGCGACCATAGAGAACCGGCGAAGCTTTCATAAGAACCGCGCTCTTCAGCAAGATCCGTTGATGCCTGAATGGCGTAGTATGAAATCGCTTCCATCGCATTGTCAGCAAATTCAACCGCTGCTTCTGAGGTGTAAGGAATTTTCGCCTCGGTGTCGATGGTGATGCAGAAGGTATGGATGCCGCTGCGCTTGGCCTCGATCAGCGCCTGGCGGGTGTCCTCGATTCCGTAGGCGCCACGGTAGGTGTCGTAGTCATCGGGCTTGCCATCAGACAGCGTGATTAACAGCCTGGTGCGGGCATCCACCTCGTTCAGCAGGTGGCAGAGATGTCGAATGGTCACACCCATGCGCGTGTAGTCCCTGGGGCGGATGCCGCTGATGCGCCCGCGCACCTCAACGGTATAGGCATCGTCGAAGCGCTTCACACGGTACACCTCGCAGCGCTTGCGCGTCATGCCGGAAAAACCGTAGATGGCATAGCGGTCTCCCAGCGTCTCCAGTGATTCGCACAGCAGCACCAGCGCCTCGCGCTCGGCATCGTTGATCCAGCCCTTGGTGGAGCC
>JAPHRL010000178.1 GCA_026195755.1 Kangiella sp.
CGAAACACGTCTTCAACAGGGACTTTAAAATACCCCGCAATTTTAAGGGCTATAATGGTCGAAGGAACGAATTTTCCAACCTCAATGGTGCTGATGGTTTTTCTTGAAACACCTATCGCTTCCGCTAATTCGCCTTGGCTCATTCGGTGCTCAGCTCGAAACACACGAATTCTATTATCGAGTTCGGGATGCATAAGCTACTCCTCCATATTTTCCAGATCATCCTCACGAGTAAGCCAGAAGAAGCTTATGCTTGCCGATAACACAGCAATTGCGAATAACAAGGCAAAATAGAATCTTAGCGATAGACCAAAACTCTCGATGAATTTAGACATCCCAATCAACACTACTAAACTTAAGGTTAAAGCAATCCAGCCGTTTTTAAAGCTTGCGAGCATTGCACCAGAAACAAAGCTTTCTGGCTCATTCTTGACGAGAATTTTGCCGGTTAACTTTTGCTTGATGACTGGCCATAAAGAGATAAAAGTCACTGCTACTGTCAGAACAGAGCCAATAATCACAGTAAAGTCTAAAATTTCATTTAACCTCCCTTTGTCCGTAAGCTCCTCCCATAAAAGGAATAAATATGTCAAGCCACATACCAGCATGCCCCGAGCTACACCCTTTTGAACTCGATCAACAGTTTCTGCACAATTATTTTGTTTCATCTATTTATTTCTCCGTAAAGTTAATATCCAGTTCCAAAAAGACAACCTAACAACTCTTTTTGATACCCATGGGTGTCATTATGATAACTTTGAGGGCCAAGTCAAGTTTTTTTTGTTTACACATAAAAAACCCAGCTCAAGGCTGGGTTCTCTCTCTACTGGTTGTTGTGCTATAAGGCAATTATTTCGAATTGCCCTCCTTGATTGACGCTTTCTCATCTGCAATAAATTGTTCGATTTGAGCTTCCAGGACACTTAACGGAATTGAACCATTCGCTAGCACCGCGTCATGAAATTTGCGGATATCAAAGTCTTGCCCGAGCTCTTTCTCGGCTTTTGCTCGCAACTCCAGGATCTTTAACTCGCCCAGCTTGTAAGACAGTGCTTGCGCTGGCCAGCTGATATAACGGTCTATTTCGGTTCGAACGTTGTGAGTTGAAAGTGCGGTATTCTCTTCCATCATTTTGATGGCTTGTTCACGTGTCCAACCTTTAGTGTGCATACCGGTATCAACAACCAGGCGTATTGCACGCCACATTTCATAGGTCAGGCGCCCGAAGTTGCTGTACGGATCCTGGTAAAAACCTGCTTCAAGGCCCAGTTTTTCGCTGTATAAACCCCAGCCTTCACCAAAGGCCGAGATATAAGTGTTCTGGCGGAAGCCAGGTAAGTGCTCAAGCTCTTTTGCTAAGGCGGTTTGTAAATGATGACCGGGCACAGCTTCATGCAAAGTTAGGGCTTCAAGATTATATAAAGGACGCTTATCCAATGCATAAGTGTTCACCCAATACTCGCCTGCACGGGTGCTGTCTAATGGCGCACCAGAGTAACGTCCAGTAGTGTATTTAGGTGCAATCGCTTCAGGAACGGGCACAACACCATAAGGCTGACGCGGCAACTTGCCAAAGAACTGCGGTAACTTATGATCCATACGCTTTGCGATATAAGAAGCTTCTTTAATCAGCTCTTCTGGCGTTTCGGCGTAGAACTGAGGATCGGTGCGCAGGAACTCCAGAAACTCGGCAAAACTACCCTCGAAACCACTGTCTTTAATGACCTGCTCCATTTCGGCACGTATACGCTTTACTTCAGACAGACCAACCTCATGGATGTCATCAGGAGACATATCCAATGTCGTGTAGAGCTTTAGCTGATTCTGGTAGTAGGCTTTACCATCTGGAAAATCATACGCGGCGATGGTTTTCTTGGCGTTAGGATAATATTCTTCTTCAAAGAATGTCAGATAGTTTTGATACTCAGGCACTACCACTTGACCAATGATAGTGGTCGCCCTTTTGGTCAAACTCTGCTTCTGCTCTTCAGTTAAGTGCTTAGGTAAATTATTGAAAGGTGTAAACCAGGCTGTATCGGTAGCATTATCTTTGATATAGGCTTTAATGCCATCACTGTAACCTTCCAGAACCGCTTTCGGCACTGTAAAGCCACGAGCCATGCCGGCTTCCATGTTGTTGATATTCTGCTGGAAGAAGCCCGGGATTTGGGTCAACAGAGTCAGGTAGTTATCGTAATCCTCGTAGGTTCTGAAACTCACACGCTGCGCCAGCCCTGCCATTCCAACATGAAAACCCCACTCTGAATTTAGTGGCATTTCATAGGTTTTAAGATCAATTTCTGCGACTTCCTGTTCCAATTGAAACAACATCATGTCATAACTGATTTGATCGTCGGCGGAAAGATCATCTCGATGAATACTTTTGAGTTCGCCAATCAGCTCTTGCAACTCCTGCTTTCGCGCTTGGTACGCTTCAGGACTCACATCACGCAGCTTACCTTTGGCTGACTCATCACCACGACTGGCTGCCCATAATGGATTTTGCTTTAAGTTGTACTCTTCTACCTTATCGAAAAACTCATGCAACCACTGAGTGTAATCTTCTCCTGCGTTAGCAGGCAAACTGCTAACCAGCAAAGTGCTGGAGATTATGCTTGAAATAAAAAAGACTTTGACTAGTTTCATTATCATTACCAAGAAATATTCGTGTGCCTTTTATAGCAAGATTTACTGGCTGGATAAAGCAGATACAACTACGAATGTTATATATGGAGTCAAAGTGTAGCTTTTGGTAAACTGGCGCCACTTTAAACTCGGCACAGTAAATCCCAATGTCTGAACCCCTTGCTTCCCAACAAGTAGCTTCTAAACCACTTGTCACTACTCCAGCACCGCTAACCAAAAAACTGGGAGCATGGCTCTATGATGCGCTTATTTGTGTGGCCATCTGGTTTTTGTGGGGATTATTTACATTCCCGTTGATTCGCTGGTTGCTAGGAGTGGAAGATATTCACTTAGGACAGGACACTCTAACCTATAAAATCTACGCAATTTTGCCAACTTTTTTGATTCTGTTCTACTTTGTTGGCTCTCACGTTCGCTACGGTCAAACTGTTGGTATGAGCTCTTGGAAACTAATGCTGGTACAAAATAATGGTAAGCCGGTAACACTGGGGCAGGCTATGTTGCGAGACATTACTGCAGTCTTAGGTCTTGGTATGTTATTGAGCCCTTTTAACTCAAAGAAGCTCGGCTGGCATGACATGCTCAGTGGCACTCGAGTTGTTGCCTTGCCTGACAAGAAAACAGGCTAACTCCGCTCGTAGCGTAAAACCTGACCTTTATAGCCTTTGGCGACGGCTTCATTGGGTATCGCAGCTGTCTGTGTGTGCTTATAGCCAAGACTCACCATTTTGCGACTAAATTTAGCATGATGACCACGACCAGGGTCAATCAGGATAACTTCACACTTTAGTTTAGTGTGTTGGTCAATAAAGTCTGATAACAGAACCACATGCTCGTCTTCATACAGCAAGTCGCTTCCAATAATCAAATCAAACTGCCCTAACCCACAATCTTCATCGGCCCAGCCCGTTCGCACAAAGGGAATTACTGTGTCATTGTTCAACAGGGCATTGGTATTCAGAAAGGCTTCTACTTCAGGATGGTAATCAGTTGCGGTTATATCGGCTCGGCGTTTATTCAGTACTAAACTGGCAAGTCCAATCCCGCAACCCACTTCTAATATGCGTTTACCCTTGATATCAAAATCGTGCATCAAGTCAGCCAATACTCGGCTCGAGTCCCAGACCACACCAAAAATAGGCCATGATGCCGAACTGATACCAAGATTTTCAGCAACCTGATGTCGGTCAGAAAACTGCTGCCTATCGCGCAAGGTCCGCAGATGGATGTCCATTTCACCACGATCACCAAATTCGATCGTTTGAAACCGAAAACGTAAGGAAGGCATAATCAATCTCGTTAGGCACAAAAACCCATAGCATGGAGACTAGGCCTGTTGTGTTACACAACCGAACCTTATCTAACAGTGCCAAAGTATTTACTTTAACCGATATTTGGGACAATAACGATAAATATAAACTTTATGATCGACTACCAGATAAAAGCTAGCGCGCTTTTCGCAGCAGATACCAAGCACCGGCTGCAAATATTGCTGGCGGTAGCATGGCTCCAAAAATGGCGGGCATGCCAAACACCAAACTCACCGGCCCAAAAGTGCGAACGGCAAAGAAATAAGCCATTCCAACCAAGACTCCAACCAAAACTCTGGCACCCATGGAGACGCTACGCATCGGCCCAAACACAAATGAAGCCGCCAAAATAATCATGATGGCAGTACTGATTGGTTGAATCAATTTGCGCCAGAAAGCCAGATCATAACTTTGCGTATCCAGTCCATTATTAGCTAAGTATTTGCGGTAGCGATACAAGCTCATAATATCCAATGTTTCGGGGTCGTCACTTAAGACTGACAAGTTATCCATCTGAATGTTGGTGCGCCACTCCATTGCATCAAAACGCTCACGCTCGACATGATCCGATAGAATAGTGGTTTTATAGCCATTTTTAAGTCGCCAAACATTGTTGTCGAGTAAAGCACTGGAGGCATGAATAACGGTCTCTAACGTCTGGCTCTGATCAAACTGATAAATCGACACCCCATTCATACGGTCATTA
Organism: Kangiella sp.; assembly: GCA_026195755.1. Lineage (GTDB taxonomy): Bacteria > Pseudomonadota > Gammaproteobacteria > Enterobacterales > Kangiellaceae > Kangiella. The sequence continues at coordinate 4,663 of JAPHRL010000178.1, forward strand.
CCAATAACATCCTTAACATGAACCATTTTACCGCCATCTTTGACCCATACACCCTGCTCACCCTTTAGCAGCTGTTCTCCCAAAATGGCTCGGTTGCGAATGTCTTCGGCCATACGGGTTGTTTTTGGCGAAACGTATTCGCCAAGAAATATCGCAAAGGCAATTAAGATCAAGCCGTAGCTCAATGCAGAACCGACAATCTGCATAGTAGTTTTGCCAGCAGCGCGCATCACTGTTAACTCACTGCGAGATGCCAGTAACCCGAGCCCCGCAATGGTACCGATCAAAATTGCCATTGGGAAAAACTCATAGATATATTGTGGGGCCAATAATAATGAATAGGCCAATCCATCTACGAATTGATAGCTTCCCTTGCCAAAATCACCGCTTTCATCAATTAAAGTAAACAAGACTCGAATGACTGCTAACACCAGCAAGGTCATGATGGAGGTAGCCAGAATAGTCTTACCGATATAAAAACGAAGAATATTCATGAGTTGAACTCCTCATTATCGGTTTGCTGTTCCTTTGCTTTTAAAGTATTAGCTCGATTATGCAGGTATAGCAATCTTGCGACTAACAATGACATGATAAGGTAAATAGGAATAAAACCAATCCAGCCGGGAATTTGCTCAGACTCCAAAGCACGCCTGAAGATCACAATAAGAACGATATAACCAATATAAACTATTAATGCAGGGAGCATTTTAGCGAACTTGCCTTCCCGTGGACGAACACGACTCAAAGGAATCGCGAGAAACATAAATAAAGGGACAGAGACGGGGACCGCTAAGCGCCAGTGGAATTCAGCCCAACTGGCGCCGTCGGCAGTTTGCCAAAGTTCTGCAGTCGAAGTAGCGCTGATTTTACGTCTTGAAACGATGCTGCGCTCCGCATCAAGGCGCGCAAAGTAGCGCTCGAAGCGGGTAACTTTACTCACTTGCTGGTTTTCATCAAGCTCGTAAACGTGCCCATCGTTAAGCTGCAAAAAATTCTTATCGGTGGACTCATCGTAATAGCGCTCAGCACTTTGTGCTGAGATAATTCGTGTATTAGGGTTGGATTCGCTAGGCATTTCCGCCAAAAAGAAATTGCCCAGTCTTGTGGAGCGCTCGGAAGAATCAGCGTAGACCACACCCTGCCCCTCCTGAAACATTTGAAAATGCCCCGGCGTCAACATACTTAACTCTAGCTTACTGGCATGTTCATCCCGAATTTGATAAGTCAGCTCATTAGCTTGTGGCGACAACCACAAAGTTACAGAACCACCCACCGCAGCGATAATCAAAGCCGCAGGCATCAACATTTTGATTAAAGAGCGTTCGCTGACACCAACCGAACGCAAGACCGCCATTTCACTGTCCACATACAGCCGGCTAAAGGCTAATAAACACCCGAGAAAAAAAGCAAGTGGCAACAAAAAACCAATCAAAACAGGACTGTAAAGCCCAACCATTTGCCAAACCATGGCACCTGAAATATCACCAGCCGCTGCCTGCGCTAAATATTTCACAATGCGTTGACTCATGAAAATGGCAAAGAGCACACCCAAAATGGCGGTGGTGCTGGTTAACACTTCGCGATTCAAATAACGACTTAAAATCAAAGGAAATCCTTGGTTTTACAGGCTTTTTAATACCTGCCTGCTCATAAAGCTAAGCTGGTATTAATTCTCATATCGGTTAAACTATGCCGCATTATAAACCAAAATCAACGATTTGCAGGTGATCTATGGAATTCTTTGTAAAAAGTGGCAGCCCAGAAAAACAAAAGACTGGTTGTCTTATTGTTGGCGTATTTGAGTCGCGTAAATTATCCGCTCAAGCGCAACATATTGACGAGATCAGTGATGGCTATATCAGCGCCATTGTTCGTCGTGGCGACATGGAAGGCAAGTTTGGCCAAACACTATTATTACACAATATTCCACATACCAGTTGTGAACGTGTTTTGCTGGTAGGCTGCGGCAAAGAGCGTGAATTCGATGGTTCTCAATACAAGAAACTCTCCAGCAAAACCATCAAATTTTTGCACGAAACTGGCACTACTGACGCCATCAGCTGTCTGCCATTATTAAATGTCAAAGGTCAGGATTTATATTGGAAAGTTCGTTTTGCCGTCGAAGCAGCAAACGATAGCCTTTATCAGTTTGAAGAGTTGAAAAGTAAAAAGTCCGAAACTCGCCGTCCTCTTCGCAAAATAACCTTATTTGTAGAGTCGCGCGCCGATCTCCCTGAAGGTGAAAAAGCAATTTTGCACGCACAGGCAATCAGCAAAGGTCAATCACTGACCAAAGACTTGGCCAACCTGCCGGGCAATATCTGTAATCCGACTTATCTTGCCAAGCGTGCTGAAGAACTAGCCAAGCAATACAGCCCGATGAAAACCACCATTCTGGATGAGTCTGAGTTAGAGGAGATGGGTGCAGGCGCTTTTGTATCTGTCTCGCAAGGTTCTGACCAGCCTGGCAAATTGATTTGCATGGAGTATATGGGTGGTGCCAAAGATGAAAAGCCGATCGTGTTTGTAGGCAAAGGCATTACCTTCGATACTGGCGGTATTTCTATTAAACCATCGGCTGCAATGGATGAAATGAAATTCGATATGGGGGGCGCTGCCTCTGTGTTCGGCGTCATGCAATCTATCGCCGAAATGAATCTGCCTATTAATGTGGTTGGGGTGGTTGCCGCTGCTGAAAACATGCCTAGTGGTCGCGCAACTCGTCCGGGCGACGTGGTCACATCCTTATCTGGCCAGACTATCGAAATCTTAAATACTGATGCAGAAGGTCGCCTGGTTCTTTGTGATGCGCTAACCTATATCGAGCGTTATGATCCTGACATTGTGATCGACATTGCAACTCTAACTGGTGCAGTGATTATCGCATTGGGCCATGAGGCATCTGGCATGATGAGTAATCACAATGGCTTGGCCAATGAGATTGAATCGGCCAGTGAAGTGACCAATGATCGTGTATGGCGTTTACCGATCTGGGAAGAATATCATCAGCAGCTTAAGAGTCCTGTCGCAGACTTTACTAACCTTGGTGGACGCGCAGCTGGCTCAATTACTGCGGCCTGTTTCCTGGCTAAGTTCACCAAAAAATATCGCTGGGCACATTTGGACATCGCTGGTACTGCCTGGAATAGTGGCGCGAAAAAAGGTGCTACGGGGCGTCCTGTACCACTACTGTCACAGATCGTTCTAAATCGTAGTAAATAATCTATGACCCAGGTCGAGTTTCATATCCTTGAAAGCCAGCCAGGCGAAGAAGCTTATCTTCGCCTGATTGGTCAATGTGTCAAAAGCCTTTATAAACAAGGCCGTAAAGTTTATATCCATGCTCATGATCAAGAGCAGGCTCATGCGGTGGATGAGTACTTGTGGACTCAAGACTTAAATGAATTTATACCTCATAACCTGGTCGGCGAGGGTCCCGCAAAAGCTCCCCCCGTACAAGTTGGATACACCCAACCTCCAGAGGAACAACATGACTGCCTGATCAATCTTTCGCGTGACGTGCAGCCTTTTTTCAGTTATTTTCTGAAGTGCTACGAAATAGTCCCTAACGAAGACGAACACAAAGAAAGTGCTAGAGAACGTTATAAATACTATCGCGGCCACGGCTATCCTTTGCAGCATAAAAAACATTAGTGATTCACTTTTCGACTTAATAAGTCGCTGAATTAAATAATAACTCTAATAATTTAAACGAGATTATTGATATGAATGGGTTTACCCGATACGCCCTGAAAAACTTGAAAAGTACAGGAAGCATTGCGCCGAGCTCCCGCTTTCTGGCTAAAAAGATTGCTAAGAACATACCTCCTTCTGCTAAAACCTTAATTGAATTGGGTGCTGGGGATGGCGTTATTACCCGCCATCTATTGGCAGCAATGGATCCGGACGCCCAACTGACAGCCTATGAGCTATCGGATCAACTACTGCCGCTACTTCAAGGGATTCAACATCCGGGCTTTAGCATCAACAATCATTCAGCGCTTGAGCTAACCAATGACTTTGCCGCAGACAGCGTCGACTTCGTGCTTTCCTGCCTGCCGATTGCTTTGTTCGATGAAAAAATGAAGCGCGACCTGTTGCAACAGATTCATCAAGTCCTGTCGCCGAATGGATTATTTGTTCAATATCAGTATCTTCCCAAAGACAGGAAACTGATCAAGGAGTATTTTCCCGAGACTAAATCCAAGTGGACTGCACTCAATATCCCGCCCTCATTCGTCTATATCGCCAAACCGGCAAAATAACACCTCAATTCCAGGATTTGTTGTCATAAAAACCCTCCGAAAGTTCAACAAATCCTAGATATCTAAGCTACAGACGCTATAATTCAGGGCTTCACTTCGAATTACGTTCAACCGGCTAAGACCAATATCATGGAAAAAGCATACGACCCGAAATCGATCGAACAAAACTTGTACAAAACCTGGGAAGAAAACGATTACTTTTCCCCGAAAGGTGGTGACGATAGCTACTGCATTATGATCCCACCGCCCAATGTCACGGGTAGTTTGCACATGGGCCATGCGTTCCAGCATACGATAATGGATGCG
>JAPHRL010000282.1 GCA_026195755.1 Kangiella sp.
CGTTTCCATAAGGGTCTAGCGAAAACAAAGCCCATAAACAGCAAACACAGCGAGAAGCCAAAGGGGTCAGCGGTACCGCCCGACAAACCATTTTCATAGATGGAGGATGCCGCACCAATACAGGTTTCTGCACCAAACCAGGTCGCGAAAATGGTAAATACGGCCAGGCTGGGATTTAACCTGCGCCCAGCCAATAGAAAGTCAGTCTCATTCTTCGGTTTGCGCGAAGCCCACAGCCCCACTGCAAACTGAACGAGTACAAAAAAGATAACCCCTAGAACAACAATATTCATTGCCTGCTTGACCCGCCTAAAAGTTAAGCACTAAAGTTCGCAAAATTAATCCTTTTTTGCTGAAAACTCCAGATTTTTTTCACATCCAGTTTGCTAGAGTCTAAGTCATGCAATACCATATTTAGCCAATAGTGATCCTATGTGATTCAATAGAGTCACTTAAAAAAGACAGGAGAATAGTATGTCTAACGCTTTTTTTACTAAAGCCATTATTACTTTAAGCGCGGTATTTACGCTTCAAGGCACACCAGCATTCGCTTCAGACGACAGTGAGTGGAGCCTTGATAATGACGCCTCACACCTACATTTCGTGTCTGTTAAAAACAATCAAATTGGCGAAGTCAGCACCTTTGAAACCCTCAAAGGTCATTTAAGCGGCAATGGTCAATTTGCTCTGGAAATTCTACTCGATAGCGTTAATACCGGTATTGAGATCCGCGACCAGCGCATGAAGGAACACTTGTTCAATAGCAAAACGAACATCGCCTTCATCGTTAATGGCAGTTTTGATTTAAGTAAGATCGACGATCAGAAAGTCGGCACCAGCTCACAGCACACATTGGAAGCAACCATCCAACTCGGCAATGAAACCGTCGACATCCAAACACCGGTTGTCATACAAACACTCGCCGATGACCAACTGCGCGTCACCTCAGTCAGCCCAGTAATCATCGCCACCAGCAGCCTTAAGCTGGATAAAGGCGTCGATAAATTAAAGTCCCTGGCAGGTTTACGCAGTATCGACCGCGTTGTACCGGTGACTTTTGATTTGTATTTAAAACCGAAGAGTGAGTAGGTTCTGTCGTACCACTTGCTAGCAAGTATAATTGTATATTTATGTCATTCCCGCGAAAGCGGGAATCCATGCTCTCATTAATTCCATTTCTTAACTTACTGTTTCGCTCTTCAGTCTATAGGATGGGTTAGGCCATAGCCGTAACCCATCAATCATAAAAACGATGGGTTACGCATAAATGCTAACCCATCCTATATATTCCATTGTCACATTTCCCCCATGCCTTTTTTCTGCCAGATTTATCCATAACCGGCCTTTTTCAACTGCCTTTCTCTCCACACTGTTGCGCTTTAATAACACCATCGAAAGACAAAACCTTAAACAATTTTTGAATTGATGGAGAAGCAAGATGAAAACTATTTCCCTAAAACGTATTTTTATCGCAACACTTATCGTTTCTATTTTTTCTGCCGCTGCTGCTGTGGAAGCTGGCGAAGTTGAGCAGGCGCCTGCGGGCATCGTGAACTACACGTTGAATGATGAGACTTTCTACCTTGAAGCAGAGTCGTCGAATAGCCAGGTTCAAACTGTTGGCGATTTAAAGCAAATCACTTTGACCGAAACCTTTACTAACTCGACTGATGATTTGATTTTCGCTGAGTATCAGGTTGCGCTACCAAATCCAGCAGCGCTGGTGAATTATGATATTAGTGTCGATTCGAGTCTGGGTTGTGAGCCTGCAACCGCTGACAACATGGTTATTACACCGGGGCAATCAGTTACCGTAACTGTGACTTATAACCTGCTCGAAACCCAATTGGTCAGCTTTCATAGCACAGTACCAACCCTCTACGCTGAAGAGGTCCTTGCACCTCAAGTCGCAGTGGCCCATTAATAATCATACTTTTAAACGATAACCTTAGTCATAAACCTAACCCCCAACCCCATAAGGACTATAACAAGGCCTTGGAAGCCCACTCCCACAGCTAGACATGACTCCTACTCTCTCCTCCGAAGCTGTGCTTAGCGCCGAAAGGCGCTTTTTTTATTCCTTGCTTAAATAATTAATAAAACTAATGCATATATGGGAATAAAAGTCGATTCCATCGCAAGCTAAGTTCACTTCCAGTCACATCAATAACTAACAATTCATCACAAGAATACAGAAGTCTACATTGTACGTCATATTTGCAATTGTTCAGTAATCAGTCAGTTGCTAGCTTGCTATTCGTCGCTGAAAAAATATTCGCACACTAAGGGGATAGATTGTCTTATTACTAAAAAGATAAGCAGTGGCATTCATAATTATTTCTTATTCCATAAAGTTATATTGAAGGAGTTTCAATGAAAACAATCCATAAGTTTACGCTCAGTGCTTTGTCACTCTGCGTACTAGCTTCTGTTGGTCAGGCCGCGGAACGACAGTCGTTACGCGATAATACCAGCCTGCAAAGCGCTATTGCGCAACAACAGAGCATTCCATCGAGCTTGGCAGCCAATGCAGCACAGCTCGTAGGCCTATCCGGCCAGGAAACCTTAAAACCTCGAAAAATTTACCAAAACAATAATGGTACCGTGACCACACGTTACCAACAGTTCTACCAGGGCATTCCTGTGGTTGGTGACGATATTATTATTACCACCAATCAAAATGGTGTTTCGAGTTTTGCACACGGTGCGGTATTGCAAGGTATCGAGCTCGACATTAGCAATGTCAATCCTAAGCTCTCTGGTCAAAGAGCCTTGGCTATCGCTAAAGGGCATCAGCACTCTACTACAGCGACTAGTAAACCGCCTGTTTATGAAAACGAATCATCTCAACTTGTCATCTGGCAAGATCCGGATGGTATTGCACGCCTGGTTTACTCTGTCAGCTACGTATCACATAGTGACAAACCTTCGCGTCCGCAGATGTTTATTGATGCTAAAACCGGTCAAGTCATACATTCTTATGAAAACTTGCAAACCGCTAATGCAACCGGTCCTGGTGGCAACCAGAAAACCGGCCGCTATGACTATGGTACGGATTTTGGCTATTTAGATGTCACCCAGTCCGGCAGCACCTGTAGCATGCGCAGCAATAACGTTGACACAATTAACATGAACAACTCCACTTCAGGCGGCAGCATTCACAGCTTTACCTGCCCTGAAAATACGGTTAAGCAAATCAACGGCGCTTACTCGCCACTAAACGACGGTCACTACTTCGGTAACGTAGTCTTTAATATGTTTAGCGACTGGTTCAACGATGCCCCATTGACGCAAAAATTGCGTGTTCGGGTGCATTACAGCAATAACTACGAGAATGCTTTCTGGGATGGCCAGCAAATGACCTTTGGTGATGGCGCCTCCACCTTCTACCCATTGGTGTCACTCGACGTCATGGCGCACGAAGTCAGTCACGGCTTCACGCAACAAAACTCCAATCTGGTCTACAGCGGTAAATCAGGTGGTCTAAACGAATCCTACTCGGACATGTCTGGTGAAGCGGCTGAGTTTTATATGAATGGTAGCAATGACTTTTTAGTCGGTGAGCAAATTTTCAAAGGCAATGGCGCACTTCGTTACATGAGCAACCCACCACAAGATAACCGTTCGATTGATCATCAATCTGACTTTACTTCTGGCATGGACGTCCACCATAGCTCAGGCGTTTACAACAAAGCCTTCTATTTATTAGCTACCACTGCTGGCTGGGATACTAAGAAGGCCTTTGAAGTTTATACCCAGGCAAATCGTAACTACTGGACTTCAAACACTAACTGGGATGATGCCGGTGATGGCGTTCTTGATTCAGCCTGTGACCTAGGTTATGACGTTAATGATGTACAGGCTACTCTGCAAGCAATAGGCGTGAGTAGTAATGTCAGTCCAGGCCGTGATTGTGGTGAAGATCCAACCGACCCACCTCCTGGCGACAATGTATTAGAAAACGGTGTTGCTGAAACAGGCCTATCGGCTTCAACTGGTAACGATATTGTTTACAGTATGGAGGTCCCAACCGGAGCCTCTAACATTAACTTCTCTATTAGCGGTGGCTCAGGTGATGCTGACCTTTACGTTAAGAAAGGTAGTATCCCAACTGACTCCAGCTACGACTGTCGCCCATACCGAAACGGTAACAGTGAAAGTTGCTCGGGCAGTAGTGGTGGTACCTACTATGTTCGCGTTAAAGCTTACTCAAGCTTCTCAAACGTAACTCTGGTTGGTAACTATGATGAAGTGAGCGACCCAGGCCCTCAGCCGGTTGATCGTACCATCAGCAACATTTCGGTCGCACAAAATGCCTGGGCTAACTACACTCAGGAACTAGGCGAAGGCTATTCAAATCTGACCGTCACAATCACTGGTGGTTCAGGTGATGCCGACTTATATGTTCGTCGAGGTTCAGCTCCGACAACCTCAAGCTACGACTGTCGTCCATATAAGTGGGGTAACGAAGAAGTCTGCACCTTCAATGCGCCTCAATCAGGCACTTGGTACATCGGCATTCGTGGTTACAACGCTTCATCGGGAGTGACTCTTCGAATTGAAGCAACGCCTCAATAAGCTGATATTTCAAGCAACAAAAAAGGGAGCCGAGGCTCCCTTTTTTACATCAGTCAAACTGATTATCGCAATAGTTACTCAGCATCAGCTGGAGCTTCTTCTTGCGCAGGTGGGTCAATCATTGCTTTCATACTTAAGCGGATACGATTTTGACGGTCCACTTCCAGTACTTTGACCTTAACCACATCACCTTCTTTCAAGTAGTCGGTTACTTTGTTCACACGCTCATGAGCGATTTGTGAAATATGAACCAGACCATCACGTCCAGGAGTGATTTCAACGAAAGCACCGAAGTCAGCCAAGCGCACAACTTTGCCTTCGAATTCCATGCCCGCTTCAATTGGCATAGTCATCAACTTGATACGACGTACTGCTTCAGCAGCACCCTCGGCATCCGAAGAAGCAACTTTCACCGTACCATCATCGTTGATCTCAATGGTCGCGCCAGTTTCTTCAGTCAAGGCACGGATAGTTGAACCACCTTTACCAATGACTTCAGAAATTTTATCCACTGGGATTTTAATCACAGTGATACGTGGTGCATATTCAGAAATATCATCACGTGGCTTGTCGATGGCTTGATTCATCACGCTCAGGATATGTAAGCGACCGCCTTTTGCTTGATGCAAGGCTTGCTCCATAATTTCCTGAGTAATACCTTCAATTTTAATGTCCATCTGAAGTGCAGTGATACCGTTTTCAGTACCCGCAACTTTAAAGTCCATGTCGCCCAAGTGATCTTCATCACCTAAGATATCCGAAAGTACCACAAAGTTATCGGCTTCTTTAACCAAGCCCATTGCAATACCCGCAACCGGAGCTTTCATCGGTACACCAGCATCCATCAATGCTAATGAAGTACCGCATACAGAAGCCATCGAGCTTGAACCGTTTGATTCGGTAATTTCAGAAACTACACGAATGGTGTATGGGAATTCAGCAATTCCTGGAACCATTGCTGCTACGCCACGCTTAGCTAAACGGCCATGGCCGATTTCGCGACGCTTAGGTGAACCCATAAAGCCGGTCTCGCCTACACAGTATGGAGGGAAGTTGTAGTGCAACATGAAGTGATCTTTCGCTTCACCCATGATGCTGTCTTTAATTTGTGCATCACGCTCAGTACCCAAGGTTGCGAAAACCATGGCCTGAGTTTCGCCACGAGTAAAGATCGCCGAACCGTGTGTACGTGGGAATACGCCGGTGCGTATATCCAATGCACGAACCATATCTGGGTCACGGCCATCGATACGAGGCTTACCTGAAATAATGCGTGAACGAACCACTTCTTTTTCAATTGAGTGGAACATGTCTTTAACGTCATCCGCAGAAGGCTGACCTTCTTCATCACCCGCTAAAGCTTCAACTGCTACGCCTTGTAGCTCACTGATTTTCGCATAACGTTCAGCTTTATCAGCAATCTGATAAGCGTCTTCAATTGCAGCAAAAGAATGGCCCTTAACTGCATCATAAAGTGATACGTTTTTCTCAGGAGCAGTCCAGTCCCATTTTGGCTTAGCAGCTTCTGCCGCTAACTCTTTAATCGCCTTAATGGCAACTTGAGATTCCTGGTGACCAAACATAACGGCACCAAGCATGACGTTTTCTGGTAATTCATTTGCTTCAGATTCAACCATTAGCACAGCACTTTCTGTACCAGCTACCATTAAATCTAATTTTGATTCTTTAAGCTGAGTTACTGATGGATTCAATACATATTCGCCATCGAGATAACCAACCTGGGCTGCGCCCACAGGGCCGTTAAACGGAATGCCTGAGATTTCCAACGCTGCTGAAGCACCTAGCATAGCAACCACTTCAGTTGGAACGTCCTGGTTGATTGATACAATAGTAATCACAACCTGAACTTCGTTCATAAAGCCGTCCGGGAAAAGAGGGCGTAATGGGCGGTCGATCAACCGTGCGATTAATGTCTCTTCGTCTGAAGGACGCGCTTCACGCTTTAAAAAGCCGCCTGGGATTTTACCCGCCGCATAAGTTTTTTCAGTGTAGTTTACTGTTAACGGGAAAAAATCCTGACCTTCTCGGACTTCTTTCTTACCTGTTACAGCAACAAATGCTGTTGTACCTTCACAGTCAATAACAACTGCACCGGTCGCTTGACGAGCCACACGACCCGTTTCGATAGTGACTGTACGGCCACCGTATTCAAAAGATTTTTTTGTATATTCCACAGTATTTTCCTATTTTAGTTTCAACACTTTCAGAACCTATCTCGTCTGAAAGTAAAGCCGTCTGATAGCAAAAAGGGGCCTAAGGGCCCCTTTATTCTTTCTAGCGACGCAGACCTAATTTCTTAATGAGGTCAGTGTAGCGATCTTGATCTTTGCGTTTCAAATAATCAAGCAACTTACGACGCTGGCTAACCATGCGCAACAAACCACGACGTGAGTGATGGTCATGCTTATGCACTTTAAAGTGATCTTGCAGATGGTTAATCTGCGCAGTCAACAACGCTACTTGAACTTCAGGAGAACCAGTATCGC
>JAPHRL010000226.1 GCA_026195755.1 Kangiella sp.
AACCATCAGGTGATAGTTTTCTCGCTCCAGAAAGCGATCCATCTGTTCAGCATTTTCTACGGTACGAACCATAAAGTCCTGCTCTTTGAGATAACGTTCTAACAGACTTCGTAAACGAACATCATCATCTACAACCAGTATTTTTGGAGTTTCTTCAGTCATAACCCAACATTCCTTCTACTTTTTTGTGCTTTCTATTAAGTTAATCAACAACTTTTATCAGAAAGACCACTCATTGTCTTGTATTTATACCCTGTATTTAGAATCAATAATTGGCCATTAAAACAAACAATTAGCTATGCTCCTCAGTGCTTTATCCCTTATTTACTCAAAGTTGAGCGTTGGGTCAAAACCGACTTGGGCATTTTGTTCTTTTTTCATAGGTGCTGAAGCACTATACTATGCCGCCATATTTTCCCCAATAAGCACTTAACAAGATGTTACAAATAAACCAACAGATAGCTCAAGAGTTAAATGTTCGCCCGCAACAGGTTGAAGCAGCGGTTCGCTTACTTGATGAAGGCTCTACAGTGCCTTTCATCTCACGCTACCGTAAAGAAGTTACTGGTGCGCTGGATGACACACAGCTTCGTGATCTTGAGCAAAGGTTAGGTTATTTGCGCGAACTGGAAGACCGTCGAGCCGCCATTCTTAAAAGTATCGATGAGCAGGAAAAGCTTACTCCAGAATTAAAATCATCGATTAATGCGGCCACCACCAAAAGTGAATTAGAAGATTTATACCTGCCGTATAAACCAAAACGTCGCACCAAAGCCCAAATCGCGCGCGAAGCAGGCCTGGAACCACTGGCTATGGATTTGTGGCAAAACCCAACGCTTGATCCTGAAGCCGAGGCCACTAAATTCCTTAATGATGAGCACAAGATCGCAACCACTAAAGATGCTTTAGATGGTGCTCGTCAGATATTGATGGAACTGTTTGCCGAGAATGCTGATCTGCTTAAAACCTTACGTGATTATTTATGGAATAACGCCTTTATTCACTCCACTGTAATCGAAGGCAAAGAAAAAGAAGGCATCAAGTTCTCCGATTACTTCGACCACAGTGAAGCCTTCAAAACCATTCCCTCACACCGCATTCTGGCTTTATTACGTGGCCGTAATGAAAATATTTTAAGCCTGCAAATGGTTTCTAATCAGGACCTTATAAAAGATCCTGATGCCAACGACCCTTGCTTGTCGATGGTCGCTGAGCATTTCAATATCAAGGATCAGAAGCGTGCTGCCGATCACTGGCTACAACAGGTGGTACTGTGGACTTGGAAAATCAAGCTCCACCTTTACCTGGAAACTGAATTATTAGCCAAAGTACGCGAGCTTGGCGAAACCGAAGCTATTCGTATCTTTGCGCGCAACTTACATGATTTATTAATGGCTGCCCCGGCTGGCGCCAAAACCACCATGGGGCTTGACCCAGGCTTACGAACCGGCACCAAGGCGGTGGTTGTGGATGAAACCGGCAAATTGTTGACCCAAACCACTATTTTTCCTCATGCTCCGCAAAACCAGTGGGATCAGTCACTCCGTAAATTACAAAACCTGTGCGAGATGCATAAAGTGCAACTAGTTAGTATCGGTAATGGTACCGCATCTCGCGAAACCGATAAGCTGGTAGCCGAATTGATGAAAATGGCACCACAACTCAAATTACAAAAAATCATGGTCAGTGAAGCAGGCGCATCAGTCTATTCAGCATCCGCACTGGCCGCTCAGGAATTTCCTGACTTGGATGTCACTTATCGTGGCGCAGTGTCAATCGCTCGTCGCTTACAGGATCCATTGGCCGAGTTGGTTAAAATCGAGCCGAAGTCAATTGGCGTAGGCCAATATCAGCATGACGTTAGCCAAAGCCAATTGGCCAAAAGCCTGGACGGTGTGGTGGAAGATTGTGTAAACGCCGTGGGTGTCGATTTAAATATGGCTTCCATGCCGCTATTAACCCGCGTTTCTGGTCTAAGCAAAACCATAGCTCAAAACATCGTCAACTGGCGCGATAGCAATG
>JAPHRL010000267.1 GCA_026195755.1 Kangiella sp.
AGTTCTTCAAGGTGTCATACGTTTTTTGCATGGTCGGCAGGTCAGAGTCCGAACCCATTAAAATCGCTACAAAAGCATCAGACATGATAAACCTCTAAGTTATGTGGTCTGGTGAATGGAAAGCTGTGCGAATTTTACCGATTTGTGCCTGATTTGTGTAGGTTTTTTGGCCAAAGAAACGATGATCTTGGCATGATAAGCTCTTAATTGGTGTTTTCCTGCTCTTTATCGACCAATTTCTTTAGTTTAGCTTTCAAACTGGCCTTTGATAACTCCCCCAAATGCGCATCCACTAACTGACCTTGAGCGTTAACGAACAGGGTGGTTGGCAATGCTCTGCTGCCAACCTGATACCCCAGGCTTCCTGTCGTGTCCACCAATACATTATCCAGCAGCAAGGTTTCCTGATGTAAATATTGCTCAATAATCGCTGAGTGCTCCCCCTGATTAACAAATATAAAGCCAATACCATCCATCGTTTGCTGCGCTTCTTCTAAGACTGGCATTTCACGACGACAGGGAGGGCACCAGGTTGCCCAAAGATTAATTACTCGTGGTTTTTTATGCTCAACATCGCTCAGGTTAACCGTAGAACCACCCAACTGTTTAACCATAATTTGCGGTAGCTGCTGTGAAGTGTCTTTGATTGCCCATAAACTCGCAGTGGTTAAGCCCCAAAGCAAAACTCCAGCTATCACACCTTTAACCATTGCTCGACGCCCTTTGGCTTGTTTCCAGGCAAATCCAATGAACGCAATGAATCCAATAATAATAGCCGTCAGCCCATCAAAACCACCATCGCGAATATCCATCATTGCCCAAAAGTTTCCTTGGTACTCTTGCCAATACTGGATTACAAAGCTAATACGAGCCGCTATCATCGCTATGACAAATATTCCTGCAATACGCCCATCAACTGATGTTTTGTCTTTTTTGGCCGCAACAGCACCAACAATAAAAGCAATTGCCAGACAGATTAATACTAACAAGCGATCAAAAGGTAAGCTCAAAGGGCCTATCGACAGTGACATCATGGATTTATACGGAGTTGTAAGGGTTGGCGCTATTGTACGAAAAATACATCCGAAAGTGAGTTATCAGCCTGTAAAGATCAGGTAAAAAAGCTTATTTAGACTAAGACCAGAGATGTTGGTAAAGTTTTTTTTAACTTATTTTTTAAGTAAGGAGGGATTACGGTAACGTTTGCTACCTTAAAGAAGTGATACGGCGCATTGCCGTTGTGGTGTAGCCCGAGGCTCAAATTGGTCTTGGCTTCAAGACCAATTAATGAGGATCAGATCTACTTTCCAGATTTTCTACCCAAGCAAACTCGGCATCTCGGTCCTGCAAATTAAACAGCACCATCATCACCACCCAACGCAGGCGATCCAGCTCGGTTTCAACGTCTTCTTGCGGTCCCAGCGCCAACATACGATCTATCACCATTTCACGAGCCTGTGGATCTAAAATCCCACGCTGTTCAAAGTATAAGATCATACCCTGGGCATCTGCTGACATTAATAACTGTTCCTGCGGCGAAAAGACGCGCATGGAGTCGGTCACTAAATCTTCAGCGTTGCTGGATTCAGACGTGATTTCAACCAAACCATCAAGCCAGTCTATAGCCCCTTTGATTTCTCCGTCGGTAAAACCAACGTCTTCAAGGGCCTCTACCAGTGAATCATTGGCGAGAATATGATTGCTTTCTTCGTCTTGGAAGTTTTCAAAGATATAGAGTAGTACATCGAGTACGTCTTCTTTCATTTAGCTCTCTTCTGTGGTTACTGACAAGGCCAGGTTAAAAAGCAAGAGTAAAGCTAGATATACTACACAGTCGCTGTACAGGTGCTTAACGGACGCGCTGATAACCACCGGGCACACTAGCTATGTAGTTATTCAATTCTAACAACAATAACATATGGCTGACTACCTCTATTTCAAGACCACTGCGCTGAATAATGGTATCCGCACTGGTGGTGCTATCATCTACATACTGTAGTATTTCCTGATATTCCTTTTCTAGAACAAGGTCTTGCGCTTCAGCTTGCTCATTATGCTCCGTTTGCCAGGTTGCCAGTGCTCCCAATTCTTCGATAACTTCTTCAGCAGTTTCGACCAGTTTGGCACCTTGTTTGATTATGCTATGGCAACCACGAGCCAAGGTATTATGTATTGAACCAGGAATGGCAAACACTTCGCGACCTTGCTCCATGGCCAGTCGTGCTGTGATTAATGAACCGCTTCGTATCGCGGCTTCGACCACTAAGGTACCCAAACTCATACCGCAGATAATTCGATTACGGACAGGGAAGTTACTGGCATTAACCGGCGTACCTAAGGCAAACTCTGAGACCAAAGCTCCTTGCTCACTAATCTGAACAGCCATCTCTTTATGGCGCGCAGGATAGACCCTATCAAGCCCTGTCCCGACCACCGCAATAGTCGGCTGACCTACATCTAAAGCCGCCTGATGAGCAATACCATCAACCCCCAGCGCCATGCCGCTAGTGACTACTGCACCAGCACCGGCTAAAGTTTTGGCAAATTCCCGTGTATTATCCTTGCCCTGTGCGGTTGGATTTCTGCTACCAACAATCGCTATCTGGTGACGATTCAACAAGCTATTATCACCATGCACAAATAATAACTTGGGTGGATCAGGGATTTCTCTAAGTAGAGCAGGGTAGTCACGACTCGTAATAGGAACCAGGAATTTATGGTCAGAATCGAACCACTCTAAGTCTTGATCGATTATATCGTCAGTTACCAAAGACAGCTTTTTTGCCAAGCCGGCACGAAAACCATGCTCCTGTAATGCTTGTTCAGATAGCTCGAACAGTTGACCAATAGAATGACCAGCCTCAAGAAAAGCTAATAATTTATTGGCGCCAATATTAATATGAGAAAGCGCCAACCAGTGGCGCAATTCGGTTTGTTCCATAATGTTAAACACCTTCCTTGGTGATCAGAATCTCTTGAATTTTGTGCAGTTAAACTTAATAAGGGTTTTTAGCAACATCTAACAAATGGATAGGACGTGTCGCATTCATAATGAGTGCAAGACTAACCTTGTCATAGGTTTTAAATACCATCAAAGTACCAGCATGCTCTTCAGGCAAGGTAACTTCAGTGTCACCACCACGCTGCTCTGCGATTTCATCGTGAATCTTTTTCCCACGCTGATATACACTGAGTACATGTCCCGCCTCTAAACCATCGCTCGAACCTTTATTCAAAGTTACCACGTTGTACTGACCAATTTGAGTCACGCCATCATACACTGAAATAATTTGTGCTTTGATATCTGTCTCTGGAGCTCTCGGTGCATACACTGGCGGTAATGGGTTTTCATTGCGTGGCAATACAACATCACCCTTCAACACTTCTAACTTTGACTTCTTAATGGAAAGTGTGGCTGGGTCGCCTTCTCGGCTGATATTACCATTCGCCAAATAACGGGCCTCAACACCTAACAACTCATCCGTCTGTGGATCACGATATTCTTTGCCTTTACGATAGATACCATATGCACTACCAGTGCCCGCGTTAATACCACGGACATAAACCCGATCATCGAAACCACCACTGATTAAGCGATTTTCTTCAAGATCAACAACGTAAGGAGCTGTATCGAATACAGATGGGTCTACAACCAATTCATCGATTAGGTAAGGTCTAATCATACTTAATGGAATGGTATTGATAGCCTCACCTTCGGAAAGAACTCGAGCCTCAGGACGCAATTTAATTGTTCCGTCGCTAGCCTTGACAATATATGGCTTACCATCGATATAAACCAGTTTCAGGATATCGCCAGGGTAGATTAAGTGAGGATTCTCAACTTTAGGATTAACATGCCAGATTTCCGGCCACAACCAAGGATCGGTCAGGAAAGTTGCCGAAATATCCCATAAGGTATCACCTTTCTCGACTACGTAGGTGTCCGGATGATTGTCACGCAACTCGGCTGTATGCGCGATCCCCCCAAATAAGACCGCTACCGAGGCAGTCAAAGCAATTATAAATTTTTTCATGGCTTTCCTTTGTAATGAACTGATATCGGATCCTATTGCGCTTACTATACCTCGAAAAAAAGCAATAGGAAATAGCCAAAACCCGACCCCTGAGTCTGCCTACAGGCCTTATCTTAAAAGGTCAAAGTCTAAAAGGATCATCATCTTATCAACATTTCTTATCACATTACTACAACTTAATCACAGTCTAATCATAATTTTAAGCACTATCGCATTGATTTACTCTTTAAAATGGTCTTTGTCGCCGTTATTTATTATGATCAGTCTCCCTGATGACACAGATTAATAGATCCATGCCTATTTTAGAGATTTTAGAGTTTCCTGACCCTCGCTTGCGCACTAAAGCGCAGCCCGTTACTGATTTTGGCGATGAGCTACAGCAGCAAATTGATGACATGTTTGAAACCATGTACGCAGCTCCTGGTATTGGTTTGGCGGCCACTCAGGTTAATATTCACAAACAGTTTTTCGTAATCGACGTTTCCGAGGATAAAAGCGAACCACTGGTTTTCATCAACCCTGAAATCGTTGAAAAGCGCGGTATTGAAGAAATGGAAGAGGGCTGTTTATCGTTTCCGGGTGTTTACGCCAAGGTTCAACGCGCCAATGAAATTATAGTCAAGGCACTTGATCGTCATGGCAAGCCATTTGAAATGGACACAGGCGAGCTATTGGCGGTCTGTATCCAGCACGAAAACGATCACATAGAAGGCAAACTCTTCGTTGATTATTTATCGCCATTAAAGCGTAATCGAATTCGAAAAATGCTGGAAAAACAGCAGAAAAAACAACAGTAAGCACTTACATGTCTAAATCTCTGAAAGTCATATTTGCCGGTACGCCCGACTTTGCGGCCAGCTCTTTAGCAGCTGTTCTCAATAACCATCATCAGGTGGTTGCCGTTTACACCCAGCCCGACCGCAAAGCTGGGCGCGGAAAAAAAATCAGTATGAGTCCAGTCAAGGAGCTGGCTCTTAAACACGATATTCCAGTTGAACAACCCGATAACTTTAAATCTGAAGAGTCTCTGGATCGACTGGCTAGCTATCAGGCTGATGTAATGGTGGTGGTGGCTTATGGACTTCTGCTGCCGCAATCAGTACTTGATACACCAAAACTCGGCTGTATCAATGTTCATGGCTCATTACTGCCACGTTGGCGTGGCGCAGCTCCTATCCAACGCGCCATCCAGGCGGGAGACACCGAGACAGGTGTTACCATCATGCAAATGGAGGCTGGGCTAGATACGGGCCCAATGTTATTAACAGCTACGTTACCCATAACCGAACAAGACACCGGTTCTAGCCTGCATGACAAATTAGCCGAGCAGGGTTCGCAACTGTTGGTCGAAGCCCTGGACAAGCTTTCAAATAAACAACTGAGTCCCACCCCGCAAGATGATAGTCTGGCAACTTATGCGCACAAACTGAGCAAGGCAGAAGCTCAACTGGACTGGCAGAACAATGCCAAAGACCTTGAGCGAACGATTCGTGCCTTTAATAGCTGGCCGGTTGCTTACAGTATTATTGATGATGCAACGGTTAGAGTCTGGCAGGCAGAGGTATGTCAGTCTCAAACCAAATCTGAGCCCGGTGTTATTTTACAAGCTGACAGCAATGGCATTCTTGTTGCTTGTGGGCAGGATGCGTTGTTATTAACTGTGCTGCAGCTGCCAGGTTCCCGCGCTATGGCAGTCAAAGACCTGCTCAATGCCCCAAAAAACCAGCAATTATTTGCGCTTGGCCGCAAGTTTGATAGTCTGTAGTAAGTTACTATTCAACTCCTGTCGTTAGCAATAATTCTTTTAGGGATACATCGTGCAGTCAAGGCTTAACAAGCAAACAATTAGCAGCCAACAACTTCGCCAACAGGCCTGTTTGGCGCTGCATGCCATTGCCTTTGAAGGTCGCTCATCCAATGACGTGCTTAATGCCATCTATTTCGAACAGGGCTCAGATAACAGCTTATTTCGTGCTCTTGTTTTAGGCAGCTGTCGCTACTTTATTCGACTCGAAAGTATTGCCAAGCAATTACTGCTAAAACCTTTCAAGCCGAAAGATCAGGATCTGCTTTGTCTGATTGTTATTGGACTGTATCAACTGGAATACAGTCGCGTGCCGGATCATGCTGCTATTTCTGAAACCGTTTCTGTGTGCGAACAACTCAAAAAACCTTGGGCAACCAAGCTAGTCAATGGGGTCTTACGCAACTTTGTCCGTCAACAACCAGAGTTGCTAAGGCAGGCGGATGCGAATTGGGATAGCCGCTTTGCTTTGCCTGACTGGCTCATTTCTTTGCTAAAACCTTATTACAAGGGGCAAATGGAATCGCTGATGGAGGCAATTAATCAGCAAGCCCCAATGACATTGCGCGTCAATCGCCAAAAAATTGGGCGAGATCAGTATTTGGAACTTCTTCTTGAAAAAGGCTTACCTGCCAGTACCCACCCCATTGCGACCAGCGCTTTGGTGTTAGAGAGTCCGGTCGGTGTTGAGCAGTTGCCACACTTTGATGATGGTTATGTTTCAGTGCAAGATGCCGCCGCGCAATTGGCAGCCAGTATCTTAGCACCACCGCCCCATAGTATCGTTTTAGATGCTTGCGCTGCACCAGGCGGTAAAACCTGTCACCTACTCGAGTTATGCGACAGCATAACCCTAACTGCTTGCGATGTTGATCACGAGCGCTGTCAGCGTATTTCAGAAAATCTGTTACGATTGGACTTATCGGCCAAATTGGATTGTCAGGACTTAACTAATAGCAACTACCACAACAATTATTTTGAGTCTATTTTGCTGGACGCGCCTTGCAGCGCAACCGGTGTTATTCGCCGCCACCCCGATATTAAGTTGTTACGCCAAGCCAGCGACATTGAGCAACTGGTTCAACTACAACAACAGATTCTTGAACATCTATGGTGCAAACTTAAGCCGGGCGGGCGTTTACTCTATGCTACCTGTTCAATCTTGCCACAAGAGAATGAACAACAAATAGTTCAGTTCCTAAAGCGTCACCAGGATGCCAAATTAGTTTCTCTGAGCGAACAGATTCAGAATTTGTCGCAAACAAAGACAGGCTGCCAGTTGATCCCCGGCCAATTATCAATGGATGGCTTTTATTATGCGCTACTGGAAAAAGCCAAGAATTGACCAAAAACCCTTTAGATCAGATGCTTATAGCGTTAGCATAGGCAAAGCTAAGCGAATAATAAGGCAAGGATCTTAATTGTCGTTATGAAAATCATCATTCTCGGAGCCGGTCAGGTTGGCACAACATTAGCGCTTAACCTCGAAGGCGAGGATAACGACATCACGCTGATCGATACTGATAGCAAGCGTTTGCGTGATATCCAGGACCATCTGGACCTTCGTACTATTGTCGGTCACGGCGCCTATCCCGATGTACTCTATAATGCAGGCATCGAGGATGCGGATATGTTAGTTGCTGTAACCAACAGCGATGAAGTTAACATGATCGCTTGCCAGATTGCCCACAGTCTTTATCAAACTCCCACTAAAATTGCTCGCATCCGCTCCCCAAACTACCACAACAAAGACATCATCTTTAAAGATAATCACATTCCTGTGGATGTAGTCATCAGCCCGGAAAAACTGGTGACGCAATACATTACCCGTCTGATCGAAAACCCTGGCGCCTTCCAGGTGCTTGATTTCGCGGAAGGTAAAGTTCGTCTGGTCGCAGTTCGTGCCTATTATGGAGGCCCCCTGGTGGGTAATGCTTTATCAGAATTAAAGCACCACTTGCCTAATGTTGACACCCGCGTTGCCGCCATCTTTCGCCGGGGTGCACCGATCGTCCCTACTGGACATACCATCATTGAGGCAGACGATGAGGTCTTCTTCCTGGCCGCTAAAAAGCATATCCGCTCGGTGATGAGTGAGTTACAGCGACTGGAAAAAAACTATACCCGAGTCATGATCGCTGGCGGTGGTAACATTGGCGAAGGACTTGCTAAAGCTCTGGAAAGCAAAATGCAGGTCAAAATTATCGAGCGAAGCCCAGAGCGAGCTCAAGAACTAGCAGACGTTCTACATGACACGCTCGTTTTGCAGGGCGATGTCTCTGATGAAGACATGTTAAAAGATGAAAACATTAGTGACTTTGACCTATTCATTTCAGTGACCAATGATGATGAAGCGAATATCATGTCGGCACTACTGGCGAAAAAGCTCGGTGTTCGAAAAACTATGGTACTTATCAACCGCACTGCTTATGTGGATCTGATTCAAGGCCACCAAATTGATATTGCTATATCACCACAACAAGTCACCATTGGCAGTTTACTCAAGCATATTCGCCGCGGCCTGGTGTCCAACGTCTATTCCTTACGTCGTGGTGCAGCCGAAGCTATTGAGGCCGTTGCCAAAGGGAATGAGCAGAGTTCACTGGTCGTGGGTCGAACCATCAGCGAATTACCGCTACCACCGGGTACCTCGATTGGCGCTATTGTGCGTGACGATCAGGTATTAATTGCTCATGAAAACATCATTATTCGTGAAAACGATCACGTCGTCCTTTTCATGGTGGATAAGGCCTATATTCATGATGTTGAACGGTTATTCCAAGTTAATGTTACCTATTTCTAAACAGGCCAGCTTCTAATGCAATACGCAACCATCATCCGCATCCTTGGTATTCTGCTGATGATCTTCAGTTTGACCATGTTGCCCCCTGCAATTGTCTCGGCAATCTACGAAGATGGTGGCGGTAGCGCCTTTATCAGTACTTTCTTCCTGTCATTGATTACTGGATTCATTTTATTCTGGCCGAAAAGAAAAGCTCGTGCAGAACTGAAAATTCGCGATGGTTTTTTGATCGTTGTTTTATTCTGGACAGTCTTAAGTACCTTTGGCGCAGTACCTTTTATTCTCGCTCAGTCGTTGCCTGTTAGTTTTGCTGATGCGGTCTTTGAGTCTTTCTCTGGCCTTACCACAACCGGGGCCACAGTGATTAGCGGCCTTGATGAGCTGCCTCACTCAATTCTTTACTATCGACAGCAGCTTCAATGGCTTGGTGGTATGGGTATCATCGTATTAGCGGTTGCTATTCTACCATTACTTGGCATTGGCGGCATGCAGCTGTATCGCGCTGAAATGCCAGGGCCTATGAAGGATAATAAACTTACACCACGCATCGCGGGAACAGCCAAAGCCCTTTGGTATATCTATCTTGGCATCACTATTGCCTGCGCTTTAGCCTATTGGATGGCCGGTATGACAACCTTTGACGCTATTGCTCACAGTTTTTCTACAGTAGCTATCGGTGGTTTTTCAACCCATGATTCTAGTATTGGTTACTTTGACAGTAACTCTATAGAACTAATTTGTGCTTTCTTCATGTTCATTGCTGGCATTAATTTCGCCCTGCACTTTATCTCCGTTCGTACTCTGACCATTAAGCCATATCTAAAAGATCCAGAATTTAGGGGTTACTGTACTATCTTGGCTGTGGTTATCCTGTGTTGTGTTTCGGTACTTCTTTACTATCAGGAGTACAAATTCACTGATGCCTTGGTAAAAAGTATTTTCCATTCCGTTTCTATCGCTACTACAGCGGGATTCGCTAGCGCTGACTTTGCTGGATGGCCGACTTTATTACCTGTCCTTTTGATATTCTCTAGCTTCATTGGGGCAAGTGCTGGTTCTACTGGCGGTGGCATGAAAGTAATTCGAATATTACTGTTATTTAAACAGGGGATGCGTGAAATTAAGCGATTAATTCATCCACATGGCATTTTCCTGATTAAGCTCGGTAAAGCTTCGGTTAGTGATAGGGTAGTGCAAGCGGTTTGGGGATTTTTTGCCACTTACGTCGTTCTATTCGTGCTGCTGATGCTTATTCTACTAGCCGATGGACTTGACCAAATTACCGCTTTCTCTGCTGTGGCGGCCTGCATGAATAACCTCGGTCCAGGTCTTGGTGATGTGGCGGTTAATTACAGTGGTTTAAGTGATCTGGCCAAGTATGTACTAAGCTTTGCCATGCTACTGGGGCGACTTGAGATCTTTACACTACTGGTCTTGTTCACACCTTATTTCTGGCGTCGCTAATTTTCAAAATCTAAAGATTACTTTCGATAAATGTTTTTCGAGCCATCTTCGGTAGTCTTAAAACGCTTATAAGACCACTGATACTGCTCTGGAAATCTTCGAATTATATTTTCCAAATGCTGATTAACTTTCTCGGCATAAACTAATTCATCCATTTCTGTGTTCACATCTAATGGTTCCAGATGAATATCAAAAGTACCTTTTTGGTTTCTTATTGCTGCTATTTGATACACCTCAGCACCACTTTTTTGTTGTACTTTTTGTACTAACGTCATGGTTAAGGCCGGCTTGCCAAAAAAGGGCACAAAGACACCCGCCCGATGTCCTGGCTCTTGATCGCTCAAAATCGCTGCGACCTCGCCATCTTTTAGCGATTCAATCAGATGCATCACGCCTCGGCTATTCCCCGCAACCATGGTGGTTGAATTCTTACAACGACCTTTACAAATCACCTCATCCATTTCCAACTGGCGGGGAGGGCGATACATACAATGAAATCTATAGCGACTGCCTAAATAATATAATGCGACTTCCCAATTACCAATATGGGCACCCGTAATCAGAACCCCCTTACCCTGACTTAAGGTCGCTTTTACTTGTTCTTCGCCATAAATATTATTGATCCAATTCTCAGCATCACTTTTACACCAAATCTTGGCAGCTTCGGAAAATAATCGACCCGTGTGAGCAAGACTTTGCTGAATGATCTCTTCCTGCTGCTCTGCGCTCAGTTGAGGAAGACATATAGCGATATTGGTTTTACTGGTAGTGTAAGCTCTGCTTTTACTCCAGCGACTTATAGTGGCAAACAAGCTTCCAACTCCGCGCCCAAAAAACTTAGGCATTACTGACAATAACCTAATCATGGAGCGGATTAAGAATACTTTGGTGGGGCTAGAGCTGACTGCTTTACCTTTTGCCATGTCTTTATTGCCTATAGAAAAAATGCCGGCAGAACCGGCATTTAGTATAACTCAATGGTGAATCACTGTGCTTTTTCAATTGGAAACTTACTTAACATATAGTCTAAGTTTTCGTAGCTCTCAACCTTATATTTTTGATTAACAACAAACATTGGAAAGCTCATTACTTTAAATTCGCGCGCCAATTTTTTTGCATGTTGAACTTTGCTATCCACTGCAAAAGAGTTATATGCTTTTTCAAAATCTTCCTTCGAAATTCCCGCCGCTTCAAAAATAGGAATTAAATCTTCCTTATTTTTAATTATCTTCTTTTCGGCATGCCATTGATTAAAGATCGCAGGATGCACTTTGTCCAATACACCTAATACTTCAGCTGTATAATAGCCATAGGCTAAATGTGGAACCTGAGGTAAAAAGACAGGAACCTGTTTGAACTCAACCTCTGCTGGTTTCGTTGGTTGCCACTTATGCAAGAATCCTTCAACGTTATAACAGTGTGGGCAGGTGTAAGAGAAAAACTCCATGACTTCAGGTTTATTGACACCTTTGGCCCCTTCTATCACTGAGTAATCTTTGCCTACTTTGGCTTTACTGGTATTTGTGGGTTCGGCACAAGCCACTTGTGTTAATGCTAACAATGCTAAAGCAGCAGCAAATATTGTTTTCAATTTCATTTACGTCTCCGGTTTACTCTACGGTTACAGATTTGGCCAAATTTCTTGGCTGATCGACGTCTGTACCTTTAATAACAGCTACATAGTAAGATAACAACTGCATTGGAATGGTGTATACCATAGGTGCAGTAATCGTATATTGACTCTTTATTGGAAAGACGGTTATACCATCTGAACTCTGAATCTTAGCTGACTCGTCGGCAAAAACAAAGAGTTGACCGCCTCGAGAGCGAACCTCTTCTATATTTGACTTCAATTTCTCCAGCAAATTATCCTTTGGCGCAACCACCACAATTGGCATTTCTTTATCAATCAATGCTAAAGGCCCGTGTTTCAATTCACCGGCCGCATAGGCTTCTGCATGGATATATGAAATTTCTTTAAGTTTCAATGCAGCTTCCATCGCAATCGGATATTGCTGACCACGACCCAAAAATAGAGTATGTTGTTTTTCAGCAAAAGCTTCTGATAAATCTTCGATTGCATCTGCCTGCTCTAGCGCAGCCTGGATTTCATTAGGTAAATGCTCCAAAGCTTCAGCAATCGCTTTTTCTTTCGAATCATCCATGCCCTGCGCTTTACCAATGGTAACCATTAATAACATTAATGATACTAACTGAGCAGTAAAAGCTTTTGTCGATGCCACGCCAATTTCTGTACCAGCGCGTGTCAACAACGCAAAGTCTGACTCACGAACCATGGATGAAGCAGGAGAATTACAAACGGTTAATGTTCCTAAGTAACCCTGTCCTTTTGCTTTCTTTAAAGCTGCCAAGGTGTCAGCTGTCTCGCCAGATTGTGAAATCGTGACGAATAAACTGTTTGCCAATACTGCTGTTTCTCGATAGCGGTATTCGCTGGCGATTTCAACCAGACACGGAATCTGCAGGTATTCCTCAACCCAATATTTTGCTACTAATGCTGCATGGTAGCTGGTTCCACAAGCAATTATTTGAATCACTTTGGTATCGGCAAAAACCTTACTAGCATTAGCTCCAAGAGTCTCAATTATAATCTTGTGATTGACCAAGCGACCCTCAAGGGTGTCATTGACTACTTGAGGTTGCTCGAAGATTTCTTTCAACATGAAATGACGAAAACGCCCTTTATCTACAGCATCATGTTGGATATCTGACTTTTCAAATTCACGCTCAACTTTTTGACCATCTCTATCTAAAATAGTTACGCCGTCACGGCGCACTTCAGCTACTTCACCTTCTTCAAGGTAAATAAAGTCTCGGGTTACAGGAAGCAGAGCAAGTTGATCGGATGCGACAAAATACTCACCAATACCTTTACCAATCACTAGCGGACTTCCTGAACGTGCCACCACCATTTTATCTGGCTCGTTGGTATCTATCGCAACAGTGCCGTATGCACCATCTAGCTTTTTCGTTGTTTTTTGTAGCGCTTCCAACAAGGAGTGACTCGTCTTAAGCTCTTCATGCAAGCAGTGCGCCATTACCTCAGTGTCAGTATCTGAACTAAACACATAACCTTTTGCTTTTAACTCATCTCGCAATTCATCGTGATTTTCAATAATTCCGTTATGGACTAAGGCAATATTATCTTCTGACATATGAGG
>JAPHRL010000038.1 GCA_026195755.1 Kangiella sp.
CCTACCTGGTTTAATGGATATGCATGTTCATCTCGACGGTGAAATGAGCCCTACTGCTTATGTTGAAGGCTTCACCCTAAACCCTGCCGATCTGGCCTTCCGCGCCCAAGAGTATGGCATGCGTACCTTGCTCGCAGGCTTCACCACAGTGCGCAACCCAGGTGATAGCTATAATGTCACCATCTCTTTGCGCAATGCTATTAACCAAGGCTGGGTTGACGGGCCTCGAATTTATTCAGCGGGGAAATCACTAGCTTCGACCGGTGGCCATGCCGACCCCACCAACGGTGTTAATGCGAAGCTGATGGGCGATCCTGGCCCCAAAGAAGGTGTCGTAAACAGCGTGGAAGATGCTAAAAAGGCAGTTCGTCAACGCTACAAGGAAGGCGCCGACTTTATCAAGGTCACTGCAACAGGTGGCGTACTCAGTTTGGCCAAGAGCGGTCAGAATCCCCAGCTCACCCTAGAAGAATTAAAAGCGATTATTGATACTGCGCAAGATTATGGTATGCATGTAGCCGCCCACGCTCACGGTAAAGAGGGAATGCTCCGCGCAATCGAAGCAGGCATTACCAGCATCGAACATGGCACCTACATGGATAAAGAAGTTATGCGGGCTATGAAAAAGAATGGCACTTATTATGTGCCAACTGTCATTGCCGGTAAGTATGTCGCAGAGAAAGCTGAAATTGATGGTTTCTTTCCTGAAATTGTTCGCCCAAAAGCACGTGCGGTAGGGCCTTTGATCCAGAGCACTTTTGGAGAAGCCTATGACTATGGCGTTAAGATTGCCTTCGGCACAGACAGCGGTGTTTCAGCACATGGCGATAACGGCAAAGAGTTTGAATATATGGTTGAAGCAGGAATGCCAGCAATGGCAGCAATCCGAAGCGCCACGGTAACCTCCGCAGAATTACTAGCTAATGACCAAATTGGGGTGATTGCTAAAGGAAAATTAGCCGATATTATCGCGGTCGAAGGTAATCCAGCAGAAGACATCAAACTGCTACAGAACGTTTCATTTGTCATGAAAGACGGTAAAATCTATAAACAATAGCTGATGTATAAGATAAGCCGAGAATATAGTCGGCTTTTCTTATACTCTGAGTAATTTATAGAGTAATAATGTAGGTATTTTGCTCATTGACCGTCTCAACTTCCTGGACGAGGCTTTTACTTTTGTCGAATACTGTGGCGGTATTTGCAATCGAGTAATCAAAATAGAGTTTCCGGTACACTCTTTCCTCGTCTATACGCGGAGTTAAAAACTTGATATTGATTTCCTTTGAGTTACGCGAAACAATCTCATAAAAAGAGGTTTTTGCACCGACCTTATGTAAATTACCACTAATCACATAATGTAAGTTAAATTCGCCAGTAGCTATGGTTTCAGTACTTTTCTGCAACGTCCATCCAGCCTTACGCATCTCTTCTTCATAAGCAGAAGCTTCAGAATCCACTTCATCCTTTGTAGTGAACTCCCAGTCAGGCATAACAATAATTGCCATTGTCATATCCCCATTTTTTTGAATACGTAACATCTCATCTTGCGACCAGCAGCCACTTAACACCAAGAACAGTAAAGCAATCCCCAAATACCTCATAAGTACTCCCCATGTTTAGTTTTGTTAGAGAATGTCAGATTGTGCCAATGAAAGCAATCTCATTAAATCGTTTGACTAGTCTGCGATAGCACTAACACCTGCCTTAAATTATGTGTATAATTGCCCCCGTTAAGCAAGTGGTCAGTTCAGTACATCCTTTCTACGATTATTCCGCGATTGTTGTATCTTTTGAAATTGGGTTTTCAGTTGGCCTACGCTTATTCGAGCAAATTCGCTCTTCATGTTTTTATAGGTAACACTGATGACACAAGATCAAACCATTACCAGTTTTGACGAACTGGGACTTTCGCCTGCCGTATTAAAATCTATTAAGCAAGTTGGCTATGAGCAACCGTCACCAATCCAAAGCGCGAGCATACCAGTCCTCATGTCTGGTAAAGACATTATCGGCCAAGCACAAACTGGTACCGGTAAAACGGCGGCTTTTGCTTTACCAATGCTTTCCAAGCTTGATGCTAAAGATAATAAAACTCAATTACTGGTACTAGCCCCTACTCGGGAGCTTGCGATTCAGGTTGCTGAAGCTTGCCAAACTTACGCCAAAAACATGCCTGGCCTAAACGTACTACCCATTTATGGTGGTCAGAAATACGACATACAATTACGCCAACTTAAGCGTGGTTCACAAATCGTAGTAGGCACACCTGGCCGTGTTATGGACCATATTCGCCGAGGCACTTTGAAGCTCGACAATCTTAAAGCTCTAGTATTGGATGAAGCAGACGAGATGCTTCGCATGGGCTTTATCGATGATGTTGAATGGGTATTAGGTCATACTCCTCCTACTCGTCAAATCGCCCTATTCTCCGCCACCATGCCAAAAGAAATTAAAAAGGTTGCCGAGAAGTATTTAGACAATCCTGAGCATATTAAAATTCAGACTAAAACCAGTACCGCAACGACTATTAACCAACGCTATTGGTTAGTCAGTGGTATACATAAGCTGGATGCCTTAACTCGCGTTCTTGAAACTGAAGAATTCGACGGCATGATTATTTTTGTGCGTACCAAAATTGCGACCACTGAACTTGCCGACAAATTAACAGCGCGCGGCTTTAGAGCAGAACCTTTAAATGGCGATATTGCTCAGACCACCCGTGAACGAATCGTAGAAAAACTAAAGAAAGGTCAAATAGACATCCTTATCGCAACCGATGTTGCTGCTCGCGGACTAGATGTTGAGCGTATCAGCCATGTAGTAAACTATGATATTCCTTACGACACCGAATCTTACGTTCACCGTATTGGTCGAACCGGTCGCGCAGGTCGCAGTGGTAATGCAATCTTATTTGTAGCCCATCGTGAACGCCGCATGCTAAAAGCTATTGAGCGCGCTACTAACCAGCCGATTACTGAAATGCAAATGCCAAGCATTGATAATATCAATGAACAACGCATGAGCCGCTTTGAGCGCAACGTTTTAAACACTATCGAAAATGCTGATTTAAGTTTCTTCAAAGAGTTTATTCATAAGCTTCAAGACAAAACCGACACGGACCCTCAAATCATTGCAGCGGCACTTGCTAAAATGGCGGGTGGCGATGAACTAATTCTTAAAGAACTTCCAAAACCGAAGAAAGAGCGAAGCGAAAGAGCTGACAGACCTGAAAGAGGCGATAGACGTGATCGCAAAGGCCGTGATGAAGGCACTAAGCGCACTAGCGATAGAAGTTTTTCACCTTACGCACAACCGCTTAAAGCTCATCCGGATATCGAAATGGAGCGCTTCAAAATTGAAGCAGGCCACAGCCACAATGTCAAAGTCAGCAACATCGTTGGTGCCATTGCCAATGAAGCTGAGATAGATAGTGAGTATATTGGCCGCATTGACATCTTTGATGAATTCACCACAGTAGATCTACCAGCAGGCATGCCCAAAGAAGTCTTACAAATTCTTAGTAAAGCTTATGTAGCCGGTAGACCAATGAACCTAACCGTCATAGGTGATCAAAAAGCCAGTAAAGGCGACAATCAGAAACACAAAGGAAAGAGCAAAGATAAAGGCAAACCTAGAGCTAAAAGTGATAAACCCAAATCTAAAAAGTAAGTAAACGAAAAGGCCTCAGTTGAGGCCTTTTATTTATTTGGTAGATGTCCCCAAACTCACTTGAAAGGCTAGTACTCCCAACCTTCAAGACAACCATACGATTCGAGCTTAGTAATCAATGGCTGCAACTCCTTCTTATAATTTTTCCACATTCCGATAGAGCTTGAATAAACTTTCTGCCTTACTTGGCTGGCACTCGCTGTTGTCGAGGCCTGTTTGTTTTTATGAAATTCAAGACATGAGTCTTCCCAGTCTAACCCACAGAAATCAATGACACTTTTAGCACTATGTTCGAGATTATTAACCAAATCTTCATATCTTACAGTCTTTACCACCTCAGGTAATACTTGTTGCCAATGGGACATCAGCAGTTGATGTTCATAGAAATACTCCGCCAGCTCTTCAAGATCATATGAGAAATGGAAAGCATCGGTAAACAGTTGCTTATACACCGAATAGCAAACATCTAAAGGGTGCCTTTCAAGTAGAAGTATCTTAGCCTGAGGAAGTGCCAAGTGAATCAATCCGATGTATAGTGCATTCTGTGGGAACTTATCGATAAGTCTAGACTTATTACCGGCTAATGTTCGTGTAGCCTCCAAATAGAGTTGACCCAATTGTGAAAAATCTAACTGAGTTGAAGCGCTGACCATCTGACTCCGCGATAAGCTGGGGTCTAAGCTTAGTTTCTCCATACCCGCACTCATTAACCGACTAAAGTGAGTCAGCTCACCCGCTGAAGCAACTTGGCTATGGCTACTAACAATCCTCTCCAGTAATGTAGTTCCTGTTCGTGGCAATCCAACCACAAATATTGGCTTGTTCGATTCGTTCTTACCAGACTGACTGTGCAACTTATCTTTAATCAGTGATGAGTCATAAGTCTGCCTTAATGCACGAATAAAATTTATCTCGTCGTTAAAGTCGTAATTTAACTTGTTGCGATATATTTCAGCACCAGCTTGGCGAAACTTAAAGCTCTCAGCATATTCTTCACAATCTTCCAACTCTTTTGCTAAGGCATAATACGTTTTAGCCTTCCTAACAGGGTCTTTGATGGCACGTTCAGCAAACTGCTTTAATTCTTGTATATGATTACTAGAAGAACTTTGTTTTTTTAAGTGACTTCTAAAAAAATGAATGTCACTATCAAAATCATTGCCACGTATAGCTTCTGTTGCTAACTTATCGGCTTCATCTAAGTCGCCAAGAAAGAGAGTTACTGTCGCGAGGTTGAATAATAGTTCTTGATTCTCAGGCTCTACTGTAAGTAACTTCCGATAACATTTCTCCACAAGGTTATATTTCTGATATTTATTAAAAAATGTAATCAAAGCCAAAGTTAGCTGCTTGTCTTTTAAGTTACTTGCTACCAAATCCTTTCCAAGTGCCAAAGCTTTTGCCACCTGTCCGATTCTTTCTAATAGCATCACTTTATTAAATTTAAAGCCAGCTTGATTAGGAGCTAGCCGTATAGCCTTATTTATGGCGACAACTGCTTGCTCGTGGTCATTAAGGCGAAGAGCTACAAATGATTTTGCCATCCAAGCATCTGCAAACTTAGGATACTGCTTGACCAATTGCTGGCAAAACTTCCAAGCCTGCTCCATTTGATTAGAATTTATTAAATGATGAACTTGTTGTAATAATTTTTGTTGTGAAGGTAGATTTGCTTGCATAAACGCTCCGAATTTGTATCCGCTCATTATACAGATAACACACGGCAAAGGATATTTGACCATATTTAGATTTGTAAACAATTTGCTCTATCCATATTCATGATTGCACCGAAATAAACAACCAATCACCAATATAAGTATTAGGATGAATAACGCTTATATTTATACTGTCTTACTCCCCCTAAACTAAGGTCTAGACACCCGAAAACTCATAAATGGATAACAAACATGATGAATTAAACCGAACTAAATATTGTGTGACCACAATGAGGCTGAATGGAAGAGACAGAGACTCACGATTATTCTTTTTCAGTTACAGAAAAGCTGACACTCCGTCACTTTTATATAGGCAATAAAAAAACCCCAACCTTGCGGACGGGGTTTTAGATTAAGCGCTCTCGTGCCCTAGGGGTATGGCGATAATCGACAAGGATGTCGTGAATCCCAAAAACGCTGGGAGCAGTTTTTGATGATACCTAAAGGTATTCCCTCCAGCCTTGTAAAGCAAGGCTGTTGTCGGTCGGCTACGACCGCCAAGGATGGCGGAAGTGCCAGAAACGCATGGAGCAGTTTCTGGTCAGGGATTAAGCTTAAAAGTGAGGCGTTATTTGCAAATACGTGCATATCCCCGCACCTTGTC
>JAPHRL010000018.1 GCA_026195755.1 Kangiella sp.
AAGCGCAATCACTGTTGGTTCAACGGCTTCTAACGATTCTCGTTCTAGCTTCTCGAACTACGGTTCTTGCTTAGACATCTATGCTCCAGGTTCTAGCATTACTTCAGCATGGTCAAACGGTGGTACTAACACTATCAGCGGTACTTCAATGGCCTCTCCACACGTAGCAGGTGTTGCTGCTCTATACTTAGCAAACAACCCAAGTGCTACTCCAAGCCAAGTTGAAGCTGCTATCGAAGGCGCTGCATCTACAGGTAAAGTAAGCGATGCTAAGTCTGGTTCACCTAACTTGTTGCTATACAGCTTGTTTGATGGCTCAACTCCACCTCCACCACCACCTCCGGGCGGTAATGAACTTGAAAATGGCGTATCTGTAAGTTTCTCAGGTGCTCAAGGTTCAGAAACTGACTTTACATTTGATGTGCCATCTAGTGCTTCAAACGTAAGCTTCGATATGTCAGGTGGTTCTGGTGACGCTGATATCTACGTTAAATTCGGTAGCGCACCAACAACTTCAAGCTATGACTGTCGTCCATACCGTAACGGTAACAGCGAGTCGTGCGACTTCTCAGCACAGACTGGTACTTACTATGTGATGGTCCGTGGTTATACTAGCTACTCTAATGTAAACCTAGTGGCAACTCACGACGGTGGCGGCACTAACCCTCCTCCAGCCGGTGGCAGTGCAACTCTTGAAAACCTTTCAGGTGCTTCAGGTAGCTTCACTCACTACTACGTTGACATTCCTGCTGGCATGAGCAGCCTGGATGTTCAAATGAGTGGTGGCTCAGGTGACGCTGACTTGTATGTTCGTCGCGGTTCACAACCTACGACTTCAAGCTATGATTGCCGTCCATACCGTTATGGTAACAACGAGAGCTGTTCTTTCTCTAACCCAGCTCAAGACCGTTGGTACATCAGCATCCGTGGTTACTCTTCTTACTCAGGTGTAACTCTACAGGTTGACTGGCAGTAATTATCGCTTAAGCGATAACTAAGAAGCTGACCTTCGGGTCAGCTTTTTTTTACTTTAAATTATTGCTATATATAGTTCTTTTTTCTAATCCCAATACCTATTAAGTTTACAGCCTCCCACCATATTTCTGATACAATCGAGCCAGTTTAGCCAATAAATGTATGTGCAATGACCAATACTGGCGATCAGATACCGACCGCGATAAAACTGCATCAAAAAAGCCTTCAATTAGAAGTCTCCTTTCCAGGCAACACCTATTTATTGCCTTATGAATACCTGCGTGTATTTTCTCCCTCAGCAGAAGTCAGAGGCCACGGTAACCAGGAAATGACTTTGATTGGCGGCAAGAAGAATATTCAGGTTACTGATATCGAAGCAGTGGGCCGTTATGCCATAAAGTTAACCTTTGATGACGGACATGACAGCGGCCTGTATACTTGGCAAACACTTTATGAGCTGGGTCGCGATTATCAGTCGAACTGGCAGCGTTATTTAAAACGTTTGCAGGCGGCTGGTCTTTCACGCAGTAGCGACACTGCAGTCGGCACTTTTAACCCTAAGCACAATGACTAATCAACTAAGCCAATACTATGACAGAGCAAGATAAAAACAACTCAGATAGCACCACTCACTTTGGTTATCAAACCGTTGATAAAAGCCAAAAAGCCAGCAAAGTGGCTGAAGTGTTTCACTCGGTTGCTGCTAAATATGATGTCATGAATGACCTGATGTCATTTGGCGTGCACAGAATCTGGAAGCGCTACACCATTGAACGTACTGCCGCTCGTCCGGGGCAGACCATACTGGATATAGCTGGCGGTACAGGTGATTTAACCGCAAAGTTTTCAAAGATTGTGGGCTCGAACGGAAAAGTCGTACTAGCCGATATAAACGAGTCGATGCTTAAAGTGGGGCGTAACAAACTGGTCGATAATGGCATCGTTGGTAATGTTGAATATGTGCAAGCTAATGCAGAGTGTCTTCCTTTTCCAGATAATTACTTTGATCGCATCACCATTGCTTTTGGTCTGCGTAACGTCACTGAAAAAGAAAAAGCACTTGAGTCGATGTACCGCATCTTAAAGCCTGGCGGAAAACTGCTGGTGCTGGAGTTTTCCAAACCAGCTCTTCCTGCACTGTCCAAACTCTATGATGTCTACTCTTTCTCCTTGCTACCGGCAATGGGAAAAGTGGTAGCCAACGATTCAGAAAGCTATAAATATTTAGCCGAGTCCATTCGGATGCATCCCGATCAGGAAACTTTAAAGCAGATGATGTCAGATTCTGGATTCGATGAGGTTGAATACACCAATTTAACGGGCGGCATTGTCGCTTTGCACATCGGAAAAAAGTTCTAAAATCTATCAAGCTTAAGAACATTGGATTAGCCCATGATTTTGCCACTATTTGCACCAGCCATCGAAATGATGATCAACCAGACCGTAAGGCTTGATCCTGATGCACAATCACGCCTGTGGTCTCTAAACAACAAAATCATTAAAGTTGTACTAACTGATTTAAATATCAATTTTTTTATTGTTATTGAAGACAGTTTAATCTTAGTAAAGCCAGACATTAACAAGCAATTCAATGCTGAACTTACCGGCTCTTCAGCCAGCTTTTTTAACCTTGCTTTAAACGAAAAAGGTTCTGACTCGATATTTAAAGGTGAGGTGCACTTTGCAGGCGAGATCGGCACGGCACAAAACTTTCAAAATTTCTTCAAACAACTTAATATTGATTGGGAAGAACACTTAGCGCAATACACTGGTGATATTGTTGCTCACACAATGGTGAGTCATGGCAAGAAAGTTGGTGACTGGTTGCACAAATCAGCGACCACTGCACAGCAAAATTTCAGTGAGTACATTCGCTTTGAAGCCAAGCTATCGCCCGCATCGATTGAGCTAGAAAACTTTTATGATGCCATTGCTGATCTTAAATCTGATAGTGACAAGCTCAAGCAAAGGGTTGAACGACTATCTCAAAAAATTGCTAACAAAAACCCAACAACTCATTAGCCCGAACAAACCAACGAGACGCTAGCATGAATGCCATTAGACAATTACACCATGCACTTAAGATTAACCGGACACTGGTGCATTATGGTTTGGATGAGTTTCTGGCCCCTACTCCTTTGGCACGCTTCCGCCCGTTAGCGAAACTCTTTTCGCTAAGCCTGCGTCGCAAGGCGAAAGATAAATCACGCGGTGAACGCT
>JAPHRL010000261.1 GCA_026195755.1 Kangiella sp.
CTATTGTTGGGTTAGCTATCATGCGCTCAGGTGTCTTATCTGAGAAACAGGCGGCGAACATTCAGGAAAAATCGGTATCATTCCATGGAGCTCAAAGTTCCAATAATGGGGTGATTGAAAGCTATCGCTATAACCCTAATTTGCTCGCTGAAACTTTAGATGCCCCTGCTCAAACGATAGCCACTTGTATTGATTCTGCAGGAAATGTGTCCAGGGATTGCGATACTCTTCCTACCATAGATAATGCTAGCGGTGTTTTAAAAGGGATTACTCAAACCCGTTATAAACAGTGCCTAACCGCATTGAAATGTACCGGTAATTCTGCCGGGATGTCTAACCCGAATCCAATTGGCTGTAATGTGTTCCAGCACATCGGCACTGGCTGGGTTGATATTGATGGTGATGGTGCTGAGGATGCTGATGAAGCAAAAACTCAGATCGAGCAATGGTCATTTTTACTTGCGGCATGTTCGTAAAGTTAATTGTAGGAGAATGTTGTGAATATATTTAAACAGAAAATTCAAAGTGCTAGCGCATCGTTAGCAATAGCTTTGATGATTGGCTTTGGGGTGGCGGCCACTCCACAAAAAGCATACTCCGATGATACTGAGATTTTCTTCGGTGAAGCTAAAACGGCTAACTTAATGCTAGTGCTTGATGAGTCAGGTTCTATGTCTTTTAAAGACGAGGGTGCTGCTCCGGATGAGGTGCTTGTTAGTTATTGGCAGCAAGGTAAAAATGATAAAGTTGAAGCTGCTCGCGATAGGCTTGAGGGTGTTGACGAAAGTAAAGCTCGCTTCGCTACATTACAGGTTTGGAGAGGATCAGATGGTTGGGTTGATTATGTTCCATACCAAACTCAAAGAAGCTTGCCCTTGGATGGTTGGGATATAACTTCATTATACAGAAATCAATATTACCGCTGGACTTATATTGATAACCGTATGACGCGTCTAAAGGAAGCACTTTATATTTTCTTAACGTCAGAAAAGACCAAAGATAACAATCAGATCGGTATGATGTCATACTCAGGTGGGCGAAATCCGCATGTCAATTTGCATCAACCGGTGCGAGTTTTAGATAAAATGACAGCTGGCCTAACACACCGAGAGCATTTGATTAATTCAATTAACGACTTGGCGCCGAGTTTTGGTACGCCAACCGGTGAAGGTTATTTTGCTGCAACTCAGTATATGGGGGGCGCTTATACTCAGAATGGTAGAGCTGAACCTTCGCCAATACTTGAGGGTGCATGTGGTTACAACAGTTCAATTGTATTACTGACAGATGGACTTCCAACAGAGTTTGATAATGGTGTACATAGTGATTACGATAAAGTTCTCGATTATTGTGACTCATCCGTTAATTCTAATAATCAAACAACAACAAACAATGGTAAGCAGTGCATTGAAAAACTATCCGCACATTACTTTGTTAATGACATAAAAAGTAATTTCCCAGGTTCAACAGTTCAAACTTCGACCGTTGCATTTGCGTTAAATGACGAAGTGGCAACTAACTTCCTGAAGAAAACAGCTTCTACTGTTAATGGTAATCGCTTATTCTTTGCTCCAACTGATGTTGATTCACTAGTTCGTTCATTTGATGAATCGTTGAGCGCAATTCAAGACACCACTTCATTTGTGGCACCGAGTATTCCACTAAGCCAATTTAACCGTTTGCGCCACAGTAACAACCTCTATATGGGGATGTTTAAGCCATCAGCTACTGAAGCCTGGTTTGGTAACCTTAAAAAGTACCAATTAAAAGAAGGTGTTATTTTAGATAAAGATGGCATAAATGCGGTTGATGCAGAAACAGGTACCTTTATTAAAGAGTCGAAAAGTTTCTGGGGTGATGTTGCTGACGGTAATGTCATTGAGAAAGGTGGAGCACTACCTCATATCAAAGTAGGAGAAGACACAAAGGTTTATACAAATTTAAATTCTAATGATTTAAATCTTATTACTGATGAATTTGTAACGACCTACATTGCTGCCAATGCGACCAAACCTGATTTTCAGGATCGTTTATTTGGAGCCAATGGTACCAATTCATTCCCAGACTTATCAGCTGAACAGTTGAGTAGTTACTATGAGTGGATTCGTGAACGGGTCACTACGCTTAATGGTGTCGAAATAAATCGATTTGGCGATGTTCTTCACTCTAAGCCTGAAATTCTTGAGTATGATACTAATACTGCGACCGCGTTTGTTGCAACCAATCAAGGTTATGTTCATGCCATTGATATCAATACTGGTGAAGAACGTTGGGCTTTTTTCCCAAGACAAATGATGAAGAAGGTCCCCGCATGGTTGGCTAATACAGTCATGAATTATGAAACTGAAACACGCGAGTATGGCCTCGATGGTACGCTTACGGTTCACACCGAAGAAGTTAATGGTGTAAAAAAACATTACTTGTACTTTGGTCAGCGCCGTGGCGGTAATTATGTGTTTGCTCTGGATGTTACCGATCCAGCTAAGCCTAATATGTTATTCACTGTGGGTGATGAGTTTGAGTTTACAAAGGATGAGCTGAGCTATAAAGATGAGAAGAGAACTGTAATTTCGAACCTTGGTCAGACTTGGATGAAACCTGTGGTTCTTAAATTGCACTCTAACAATGTTACTGGTTTTGAGAAGCGATTAATATTGGCCGGTGGTTATGATACTTATTATGATGATCGTACAAACCTTCTAAACCCTGCTGATAACGCCATTAAAGGTGATGGAATTTACGATATTCCTTACCTCGGTTCGAACTCTGATACCGACTTCAGAGTTATCGCTGCAGAAAGTGAAATTGATAATAGCTTTGCAGGAGATTTGACCTTCATTGATATTGATAACGATCAAATTGTTGATCATATTTATGCCGCGGATGTTGCCGGTAAAATATACCGTGTCGATTTCACAAAAAGATCAACCAGTAAAAAGGTCGAGCTTTTTGCGAATGTACAAACAGCAAGTGCAGATGGACCTTATCGTTTCTATAGCAAGCCTGATGTAGCATTTGCTACATATTCAGGTAAGAGTTTTGCTGTGGTTACTCTTGGGTCAGGCCACCGAGCCAATCCAAAAGCAGAAACGACTCAAGATCGATACTATGCTTTTTATGACTTTGAAGTTACTAAAGTTGAAGCTTCTGGAGATGTGGATCCAATCGGTGAAAGTGACTTACTAGATGTTACAACAGCAAACATCGATCCGGACACCGGAGAAGCCGAGTTTGCTTCGGTTTCTGATATCTTCAAAGAAGGTGAAGAAAAGAAAGGGTGGTATTTCAATCTACAGCCAAAAGAGAAGGTTTTATCCTCTTCAACCACGTTGGACTTTACAACATTGTTTACCACTTATATACCTGGTCCTCCAGGTTGTGGTGTAACCTCTGGCGTTAACAGGTTGTATGGTGTGAATTTACTAGATGGTAAGCCTACAGTTGGTGACTTTGAAATTGGCGAAGTTGCCGATATGCAGGATAGGTATACTAATGTTAAATATGTTGGTATTGCTCCGGGAGCAACTGTACTGTTCCCTGAAGACACTACAATTGGTTTACTGGTTGGTACACAAACCGTTTGTACAGGCGAAGATTGTAATTTCTTTACGCCCAATGTACGTACTATCAAATGGAAACAACAAGAGTAAGTTATGAAAAAAAATACTAGAGGCTTTTCACTACTAGAACTAATGATTGTAGTTGCCGTTATTGGAATCATAGCGGCAATAGCACTACCTTCTTATACTCGTTATGTCATACGCACAAAGCGAACTGATGCAATGGGGACAATGCTTTCTGCTACCCAGGCGATTGAAAGGTATAAGGCTAACAACAACTTTAGTTATGCTGGTGTCGATACTGCGAATGTAATTCCTACACAGGTTCCCACAGACGGGGGGAATGCCTACTATACGATTGCTTTCCAAGGAACTCCTACTGCAAGAAGTTACACCCTGATAGCAACTCCAACGGGTAGTCAGCCTACATCTGACGGTAACTTAACCATTAATCAAAATGGTCAAAAGACATGGAATGGCAACAATTGCTGGCCTGAATCAGGTGATAGTTGTTAGAAATATAAAAGCTGCTTCGGCAGCTTTTTTCTTTTGAGGCTTGCCTAAAAGCTACTAGAATCAATAACCTGCCTCATGTAGAATATTCTCACATCAATCAAATCTGAGGTGGTCATGCGCGCAAAAATCATTAGTTTTGTTCAGATGAAAGGTGGGGCAGGTAAAACGACTCTATGTGCCAATATTGCCTCTACTTTATCGGATAAAAGTAAGGTTCTCATGATTGATACTGATCATCCGCAAAGCTCACTTGAAACATGGTACAGGGTTCGCGATGAGCAGTATCTGATTGAAAATATGGATATTGTTTCAGCAAAGAATCTTGCTCATCTGCAAAAACAAGTACGCGAAAACACCGATTTATACGACTATATTCTGATTGATGGCCACCCAAGGATTACTAATCTAACAAGAGCCGTTGTTTTATTATCCGATGTTGCCCTGATTCCCTTAAGCCCATCTCCGATAGAGGTTTGGTCCACCAAGCATTTAGCTGAAATTGTTGACGAAGCTAAGCAACTCAATTCAAACCTGGAAGCGCGTATTTGCTGGAATCGTTACCGCGTTCGGACTAATTCTGCCGATAATGTGGTTGCTAATGCCAAACAAGAGCTTGGAGTTGATGATTTGCCGACTAAATTGGGTAACCGAGTCGCTTACCTGGATTCTTTCGCTGAAGGGCTAACGGTGGCAGAGTGGCATGATCCAGCAGCTAAGCTGGAGATATGGTCATTGACCTCTAATATTGAGCGTTTGGCGTCTCAGCAGCCTAAGTCACGATTAAAGACTGAGTCTCAGGTTGATAAATTTGCGAAAGGTAAGTAGCTGTTCTTATTCCATTTAAATATATTAGACCAGAAAGTAGTTGACCGTGTAAAAAAGATGGTTTAGATTGCAACACATGAATATAAATATCGCACAAAACATTTGGTGGTGGCACGTTGCTTAAGTAGCGGGCCTTTTTGTTGTTTGTTAGATATTCATACAAGACAAAGATTTTAAAAGCCCGCACAAGCGGGCTTTTTTTATGCCTGCGTAAAAGAACCAGGAAATTTTAAGCTAAATAGAAATTAAGAGAATTCAAGTCATGACAATAGATGCTCAGCAACACACATTCCTAACTGCAAGCTGGTGGTGGTTCCAGTAGGGCGGGGTATTGTCTTGAGGAAAGACGATAAAGCCCGCCATTGTGCGGGCTTTTTTATGTCTGACAATTTTATTTTTATTAAGAGTTAACTGATTAAGCAATTACAGAGATTTTCAATTTAAAGATAAGGAACACACTATGATTATTATTCTTCGACACGACGCATCCGAGCAAGATGCGCAGGAAATATTACAGAAAATTGATGCTGCAGGCTTAAAGCCACTTCATTTGCCCGGTGTTGAACGCACTGTGATCGGTGCGCTTGGCGATGAGCGGGTATTGGAATCGCTTCACTTAGAAAACTTGCCGCAGGTTGATTTGGTTAAACCGGTACTAAGCAAATACAAATTGGTGAGCCGCGAGATTTATGCACAGGATACCGTAGTGCAGGTTGGTGGTACGCCCGTAGGTTCTGAGCAATTCACGATTATGGCTGGTCCATGCGCCATTGAGAGTGAAGATCAACTGCTTGAAACCGCACGTTACGTTAAACAGGCAGGTGCAACTGTGCTACGCGGCGGTGCTTTCAAGCCGCGCACCAGCCCTTATTCCTTTCAGGGATTAGGCGTTGAAGGTTTGAAGATTATGCATCAGGTGGGCAAGGAAACAGGTTTAGACACCATTACAGAACTGATGGACGTTAACGACCTTGACGATGTGGCGCGCTATATTTCTGCCATTCAAATTGGTGCCAGAAATATGCAGAATTACACGTTGCTCAAAGCGGTGGGTGAAACCCAAAAACCGGTGTTACTCAAGCGTGGATTGTCGGCAACGATCGAAGAGTTGTTGCTTGCCGCAGAATACATTGTTGCCAGCGGTAATCCGAATGTGATGATTTGTGAGCGTGGCATCAGGACTTTTGAAACCGCAACTCGCAACACGCTCGATTTGAATGCGGTTGCGTTTATTAAAGAGCGTAGCCACTTGCCGGTCATTGTTGATCCATCACACGGCACAGGTGTTCGTACCTTGGTAGCGCCTATGGCCAAAGCAGCAGTGGCATGTGGTGCTGACGGTGTCATTATTGAATGTCATAGAAGCCCCAAAGAATCAGTATCTGACGCAGCTCAGGCACTTTCTCCGCAAGATTTCCATACCCTGATGCAGCAACTTGCACCTTTTGTCACAGCCAGTGGAAGAACCTTGGCAGAGGTGGCGTATGCAAGTTAACACTTTAACCAAGAAGCTGCCATTATCACTATTACCCTGCGAAGTGTTTGGTCTGTTAACTTCTAATGGTCAAACGCCGCACACTGCGCTGTTGGAGACTGCTGAGCCAGGCACTCAGAAGAGTAAGCGTAGTATTAGCATGGTTTCAGTGGCAGCGGTTATAGAAGGTCTTGATGGCACTGTAACGATTAAAAGCCTGAATGATAATGGCAAAAGCTTTATAGGCGCACTTGCCAAACTTGAACAAGTCCTAACAGGTTTTACTCAGAGAGTATCGAATGAGTCTATTACTTACACACTCGATAAAGCCAGTGACGACAAGGTGTTAAATGAAAATCAGCGCCTGACTCAACCAACCATTTCAGATGTGCTGACTTTGATAGCCGAACAGATTCAAAGCAACCAAAAAGCCGATAATGTCAGTTCCTGTTTGATAGGTGCCATGAGTTTCGATTTGGTGGATCAGTATGAAGCTTTGCCAGAACTTAACAAAACAACGCCTGATTTCAAGTTTTATCTGGCTGACCAGTTAGTGATTCAAGAGGACGATTCACAGTCCGCTAAGATTATTGTTAAAGGCTTTGGTGACAATGCTGCTAATACTGTCCGATTAGGCGTTGCCATAGAGTCAATAGAGTCTAAGCTATCATCCTCATCAAAAACTCCGTCTTTAATGGCAGCGCCAACGAGTCAAGCTCATACCCCATTGCAAAGTATTGATTTCAAGATCGACGTCTCGGATGAAGAGTTTGAAAATAATGTTGAGAAAGTAAAGCAGCATATTATCGAAGGCGATGCCTTTCAGGTGGTGCTATCAAGAACCTTTTCCACCGAATGCGATGATGCCTTTAAAGCCTACCAAATTCTGAGAAAGTCCAACCCAGGACCTTACATGTACTACATTAATTTTGGTGACAGTCAGCTATTTGGTTCCAGTCCTGAAAGTGCGTTAAAAGTTTTTGATACCAAAAAAGTCACCCTGTATCCCATAGCAGGAACACGAAAGCGTGCTATTACAGCAAACGGTTGCATTAATTTTGAGCTGGATGCAAAAACGGAATTCGAGCTTATCAGTGACGAAAAAGAAGGTGCGGAACATATGATGTTGGTCGACCTGGCTCGAAATGATTTAGCTAAAGTGATTAAAGCCGGGAGTCGTCAAGTCACGCAGTTAAAGCGTATTGTGAAATACTCCAATGTGATGCATATGGTTTCAGAAGTTATCGGCGAACTTCGCGATGATATTAACCCAATGCATGCCTACCGCGCCTGCGCCAATATGGGAACTTTAACGGGGGCACCAAAAATCAAAGCGGTTGAAATAATCCGCCAATTAGAGCGGAAACCACGCGGCTATTACGGCGGAGCTGTCAGTATCTATAATGCTAACCAGGAGTTCGATAGCGCCATTATTATCCGTTCTGCAGAAGTGGCTGAGGGTGTTGCCAAGGTTTCGGCTGGTGCGGGCATAGTCTATGACTCGGTGCCAGAGTTGGAAGCTAATGAAACACTCCATAAGGCTAAGGCGGTATTGAATGCATGCCGGTTAGCTGAGCAGGACATTAATGAGAAGCTAAGAGAAAAGAGTAAGGAGAGTGCGGCATGAAAGCATTATTGATCGATAACTTCGACTCCTTCATTTACAACCTCGACTATGAACTGCAGTTACTTGGATTTGAAGTCAGCGTTGTTCGTAATGATGCTGAGTATAACTATATTTCTAATCTAGCCAATAAAGCAGATTGCATTGTTTTGTCTCCAGGTCCTGGCAAGCCATCAGATGCAGGCTGTTGTCTGAAGCTGCTTCAAGATTTTCAAAAAACTAAGCCAGTGCTGGGCGTTTGCTTGGGGCATCAGGTGATTGTTGAAGCTTTTGGCGGTGTGGTTGAAAAAGCACAGCAAGTAGTGCATGGAAAAGTATCACAGCTTAAATTAAAAGACAGTTCGGGACTGTTTTCTAATATCAAAGGGAGTATTGCTGTAGCACGCTATCACTCACTGGTTGCAACTCAGGTTCCAGATATTTTTTCAATTACAGCTGAGTCAGAACAAAGTGAAGTCATGGCTGTACAGCATGGTAAGTTGCCAATCTTCGGTGTTCAGTTCCATCCCGAAAGCATTATGAGCTTTGTTGGATACAAGTTGCTGCGCAACTTCATTCATATAGTTGAAAATCATTCGGGCAAAACTACTAAGGAGGCGCGCCATGATGCAGTTGCTTGAATCCATTTACCAAG
This sequence comes from Kangiella sp., assembly GCA_026195755.1. Classification (GTDB taxonomy): domain Bacteria; phylum Pseudomonadota; class Gammaproteobacteria; order Enterobacterales; family Kangiellaceae; genus Kangiella. Next base: position 8,634 of record JAPHRL010000261.1, read on the forward strand.
GCGAGAACTTGAACTACTTGCAGGCAACGGAGTCATTTCAAGCTGTCTTACAAGGTCAGGTAGAGGCTCCTGTGGTTGCAGCTATGTTGGCAGCCTTGAAGACTAAAGGTGAAACCGTTGAGGAAATTGCCGGCGCAGCCTTTGCATTACGACAGGAAGCGGTCCAGTTCCCACGACGAGACTATTTGGTCAGTGATTGTTGTGGCACTGGTGGTGATGGTCTCAACACTATCAATGTTTCAACCATTGTCAGCTTGTTAGCGGCGACTGCTGGCATCAAAGTGGTTAAGCACGGTAATCGTTCGGTTTCGTCAAAGTGCGGCTCTGCGGACTTAATGGAACAGCTTGGAGTGAACATTCATGTCACTCCAGAAAAGAGCAAGCAGCTTTTAGATGATGTGAACTTTTCATTTTTGTTCGCGCCAGACTATCACCCGGGCGTTAAACATGTGATGCCCATCCGGCAGTCACTTAAAACACGAACTATCTTTAACCTGATTGGGCCATTAGCCAATCCGGCATTGCCAGAGATCCAACTGCTTGGAGTTTATGACAAAAAGTACTGTCGATCTTTTGCCGAGATTCTAAAAATTCTTGGTGCACAAAAGGCATTGATAGTTCATGGTTCAGGTTTGGACGAAATTACAGTGCATGACAGTACCTTTGTCGTTTCGCTCAATAACGGTGTCATTGAAGAGTTGACTCTTTCGCCAGAAGATTTTGGCATTGAGCGGCATAGTATTGCCAGTATTCAGGCCAGCAGTGTTGATGATAATGTTCTTGCTGCTGAACAATTGTTGAAAGGTCAGGGTAGTGATGCGCATATTGATATGGTAGCTGTGAACTGTGGCGCCTTGTTAGTTCTCAATAATCTTGCGGACAGCTTTAAAGCAGGAACACAGTTGGCTAAGGATTTATTAAAAACTGGCCAAGCCTATAAGCATTTACAAATGATTAAGGAGGCTTCCCATGCTTAATGTTTTAGAGACCATCCTTGAACATAAGCGAAATGTTATTGGTAACACGCCTGACTACTATGACCTGGAGCCGAGCGAACGAAGCTTCTATGATGCTCTTAGTAAGCCACATTATGGTTTTATCATGGAGTGCAAAAAGGCCTCGCCGTCCAAAGGACTTATACGCGCTGAGTTTGACCTAAACGAAATCGTCCCTGTTTATGAGCAATATGCAGATGCCATTTCCGTGCTGACTGAAGAGCGATTTTTTCGGGGAAGCTTTTCCAACCTGAAGAAAGTAAGAGAGCTTACTGATAAGCCTTTACTGTGCAAAGACTTTATCTTATCGCCTAAACAAATTCGACAGGCGCGTCACTTTGGAGCTGATGCCGTATTGTTAATGTTGTCTGTGCTTAATGACAAAGACTATCAAATTTGTCAGGAGCAAGCCGAAGCTTTAAATGTGGATGTACTGACTGAAGTTCATACCGAAGCAGAGCTTGAACGAGCGATAAAATTAGGCGCTAAAATTATTGGTATCAATAATCGTAACCTGAAAGATTTATCGACCAGTTTTGAACACACTAAAGAGCTGGTACAAAAGGTACCGGCAGACCGTTTGGTCATCACTGAATCCGGTATCAATACCCATCAAGATGTATTAGAACTTTCACAGTTTTCAGACGCCTGCCTGGTCGGTTCCAGCCTTATGAAGGAGGTTGACCTGGAGCTAGCAGCTCGGCAACTGGTGTATGGCGATATTAAAGTATGCGGCATCACACAACAGTCTGATGCTGACCTATTGCAAACTTCTCCTGCCAGCTATGTAGGTTTGATTTTTACGCCCAACTCAAAGCGTCTTGTTATCAATAAAATAATTAATTCAAACAAACCTCTAGTTGGTGTTTTCCAGAATCAGTCGATTGATGAGGTTTTGTCTGCAACGCAACAATACAAGTTACAAGTTATACAGCTGCATGGCGATGAATCGATACAGTTTGCTCATAAAATAAAACAGCAATTTCCCTCTGTTAAGGTGTCAAAAGTTTTCCACGTTAGAGAGCAGCTATCAGCAGAAAATCTTACCTCAGAATTAAAAGCTCTACTCGAAACTTATGATGAGGTGCTGCTGGATACTGAGGTGACTAATGTGGCGCAAAGTCATCGGGGCGGTACTGGTGTCCCCTTCGATTGGTCCCCATTAAGCCAACTGGATTCAGACCTTCGTGCCACAAAGCTTCGTATAGCAGGAGGGGTAAGTGCAGATAACATTCAACAACTCAAAAAGTTGGGTGTGGTCAAAGTTGATCTATCCAGCTCAGTTGAGTCGAGTCCGGGAGTAAAGAGCGAAGCCTTGCTTAAACAATTTTTTAGTCATTGTCGGCCACAGTCGGATCGTTTTAAATCACAAGATAAAGATTCGAAACCAGATGACAATTTAGCCCAAGTGGCTGTTGGAGGTATTTCATCATGAATCAAAAAGTTAATTCACCCACAAGCTTCGAGTTTGAAGGTGCTTATATCGGGCAATATGGCGGACAGTTTGTCCCGCAGTTATTAATGCCAGCACTGCAACAACTTGATCGAGCATTCGAGGCATCATTGCTTGATGATGAATTTCAAACTGAGCTAAGCCGTTTGCTGAAGGAATATGCAGGACGCCCAACCCCAGTGACCGAATGCACATCTTACGCACGCATTAATCAGTCACGTATTTTTCTCAAGCGTGAAGATTTGTTGCATGGCGGTGCGCATAAAACCAATCAGGTTTTGGCTCAGGCTTTATTAGCCAAGAAAATGGGTAAGCACCGCATCATTGCGGAAACCGGGGCTGGGCAACATGGCGTGGCTACAGCGCTGGCTTGTGCCTTACTGGGTTTAAAGGCGACTATTTATATGGGCAAAAAGGATTGCGACCGTCAGGCTCCTAACGTTTTCAG